>JAGLUD010000013.1 GCA_023134935.1 Paracoccaceae bacterium
AAAAACGCGGCCTGCCCGAATCGACGTTAGAACGCTTCGAAATTGGCTTCGCCTCTGACGCCCGCACCGCCCTGTTCGAAGCCCTCACCGCCAAAAACATCCCCGCCGAACAGATCATCGAAGCTGGCCTCTGCATCAAACCCGACGACGGCGGCAAACCCTACGACCGTTTCCGTGGCCGCATCATGTTCCCCATCCGCGACGCAAGGGGCCGCTGCATCGCCTTTGGTGGCCGCGCAATGGACCCGAACGCCCGCGCGAAATACTTGAACTCCAACGAAACCCCGTTGTTCGACAAAGGCCGCAGCCTTTACAACCACGGTCCCGCTCGCGAAGCATCCGGTAAGGCCAACGCGCTGATCGTCGCCGAAGGCTACATGGACGTGATCGCGCTGGCGCAGGCGGGGTTCAACCACTCCGTCGCACCGCTCGGGACTGCCATCACAGAAAACCAGCTGGCAATGATCTGGCGCATATGCCCTGAACCTGTGATTGCCTTGGATGGTGACAACGCAGGAATTCAAGCCGCCCGTCGCCTTATCGACCTCGCACTGCCGCTTTTGGAGGCTGGTAAATCACTAAGGTTCTGCATCCTGCCCGAAGGCCTCGACCCAGACGACCTGATCCGCGCCCAAGGTGCCGAGGCTATGCAAAAGCTGTTGGATAACGCACAACCAATGGTCGACCTGCTGTGGCAACGCGAAACCGAGGGCAAAATCTTCGACAGCCCCGAACGCCGCACTACGTTAGACGCCAGCCTTCGCAAATCAATCCAGCAGATCAAAGACCCGACCCTTCGCGGCCACTACGGCGCGGCGATTAATGAACGCCGTCAAACCCTTTTCGCACCCGCCCGCACCAAATCCGACAACAAACCGTGGCAAGGCAACACGCAGCGCCAATCCGGCAAACCATGGGGCAACCGCGCCCCAAGCGGCCCGACACCAAGCGCAAAATCGTCGATGCTGGCCCAATCAAACGCCGGCCCCGAAACAGACGCCCGCGTGCGCGAATGCGCCATCCTATTGGGCTGCATTAATCACCCTCAACTGGCCGAAAAATTCGAAACAAAACTGGAACGCGCCCGCTTTTTATCACCAGACCTGCAACAAATCCGCGACGCCCTCTTGTCCTCGCTGCCGCAGACCCCACATCAACCAGATACAGAACAACGCCCACAAACGATTGACCGCATGCAGGCAATCCTCGGCTTCGAGCCATTAGCGAAACTTCTGTCCATCGGCCAAGTCCGCGCCAATCCCCATTTGCGGATCGGCGCAGACATTGAACTGGCCACACAAGCCATCCACGAGGAACTGGCGAAGCACGCCGCGATCCTCGGGATCGTAGACGAAATAAAAGACGCCGAGGAAGAGATAACCGGCGTGGCTGACGAAGGCCTCACATGGAGGCTGCAACAGGCGCGTGAGGCGCAAAACAAGATCTCGCACGAATCACTTGGTGGCGATTCGGCTGGAATAAGTGATGAGAGCGGGTTATCTAAAAGCCTGCAAAAACTGATAGATCAGAAGATTTGGGAAAAGAAAAAGCACTAGTAGCCCTTGCGAATCAGTGATTCGAAGTAGAAATTCCCTACAACCCAATTTTCGGCCAAGTGATTCGCGGCTGAACTACCTACGGAGTAGCCCATGGCCGCTAAAGACAACGAGCAGAAAACTGGTGAAGATCAACAGGATAACGCGGGTCCGATGCTCGATATGAGCCAGACTGCGGTCAAGAAGATGATCGCAGCGGCCAAAACACGCGGCTACATCACTTACGACGAACTGAACAAGTTTATGCCAGCTGATCAGGTTTCGTCCGATCAGATCGAAGATATTATGGCGATGCTGTCCGATATGGGCATCAACATTATCGAGGGCGAAGAAGCCGAAGACGAATCCGAAACGGACACCGACGTAGAAGAGATCGGCGCGACCACATCGCGTGAACTCGTCGCCGCAGCTGCCACCACCGAAACACTTGATCGCACCGACGACCCCGTCCGCATGTACTTGCGTGAAATGGGTACCGTTGAGCTGTTGTCCCGCGAAGGCGAAATCGCCATTGCGAAACGTATCGAAGCTGGCCGTTCCACAATGATCGCCGGCCTGTGCGAAAGCCCGCTAACATTCCATGCGATCACTATTTGGCGCGAGGAGCTTCTCGAAGAAGAGATTATGTTGCGCGACGTGATCGACCTCGACGCGACCTTCGGCCAGCAAATGGAAGAAGACGAAGAGGAACAGGTTGGCGAAACCGCCAAAACCGAAACCCCTGCCGCCGAGAAGAAAGAAAAAGAACAGGTTCTGGATGCTGACGGTAATCCCGTCGCCCAAGACGACGATGATGAAGACGATGAAGACGAAGTCGCAAACCTGTCGCTCGCCGCGATGGAGGCCGTGCTGAAACCGATCGTTCTGGAAACACTGGACCAGATCGCCGCCGATTACGAACGCCTCGCTGAAATGCAGGAAGGCCGCATGGCCGCCGCGTTGAATACAGACGAAACCTTCACCCTTGTGCAAGAACGCGAATACCAGCGCGTGCGCACCGAGATTGTGACGCTGGTGAACTCCATGCACCTCCACAACAACCGGATCGAAGCACTGGTCGACCAGCTTTATGGCATCAACCGCAAGATCATGAGCCTCGACAGTGCCATGGTCAAACTGTCTGACAAAGCCCGCGTAAACCGCCGCGAATTCATCGACGAATACAAAGGCGCGGAACTGGACCCTGACTGGATGGATCGCGTATCCGCCCTAACCACCCGCGGTTGGGATCTTCTGACCGGCGACATGAAAGAACAGGTCGAAGGCGTTCGCACCGAAATGGCCGAAGTTGGCCAATACATCGGCGTAGACATTTCCGAATTCCGCCGTGTTGTACAACAGGTTCAGAAGGGCGAAAAAGAAGCTCGCTCAGCCAAGAAGGAAATGGTCGAAGCCAACCTTCGTTTGGTTATCTCAATTGCCAAGAAATACACCAACCGTGGTTTGCAGTTCCTCGATCTCATTCAGGAAGGCAACATCGGCTTGATGAAAGCCGTGGATAAATTCGAATACCGCCGCGGTTACAAATTCAGCACCTACGCGACTTGGTGGATCCGTCAGGCGATCACACGTTCGATTGCCGACCAAGCCCGCACGATCCGTATTCCGGTCCACATGATCGAAACGATCAACAAGCTGGTTCGTACCGGTCGCCAGATGCTGCACGAAATTGGCCGCGAGCCAACACCCGAAGAACTGGCCGCCAAGCTGCAAATGCCGCTTGAGAAGGTTCGCAAGGTTATGAAGATCGCCAAGGAGCCGATTTCCTTGGAGACGCCAATTGGCGACGAAGAAGACAGCCAACTCGGTGATTTCATCGAGGACAAGAACGCCGTCCTACCACTGGATTCCGCCATTCAGGGCAACCTGAAGGAAACCACAACACGGGTTTTGGCGTCGCTAACACCACGCGAAGAACGTGTGTTGCGGATGCGTTTTGGTATCGGCGTGAACACAGACCACACGCTGGAAGAAGTCGGCCAACAGTTCAGCGTGACCCGTGAGCGTATTCGTCAGATTGAGGCGAAGGCTTTACGGAAGTTGAAGCATCCGAGTCGTAGCCGGAAGTTGCGGAGTTTCTTGGATCAGTAGGGTGTGCGGTCCCCGCGCGCCAACTCCTTGACGATCTTGAAGCGATGCACGCAAAGCACGACACTCTACATTGGCGCTTCATCTGGATCGTAGTAAGCAATGCTTGCAGAACCGTTAACTATTGATTTGCGCGCAAGTATTCCTCAACATAAGCGTTTTGGGATAAACTTATATGCGCGTTTTATTTATAATTACTTTCTCGTTGATAGCCATTCAAACGAACCGGGCTGCCTCACAGGCAAGTCCGTTAGCCAGTTTTTTCGAAAATCTTGATTTGGATGAAGGCTTTCATCACGACGCAGACATTATGCGCTATTCCAATCTAGTTAATTGGGCTGTGATGATTGAGGAGTATCACGATAAAACAGGCTATTACCCTATGTCCAAAGTGATCGAAGAGGATCGCGCCGGTGGGTTAGTGAGAATTGCCAAACAGGAGCACGCGCAATATTTCTATCAGGATTCCCCTAACTACAATTATCTGCTTGATTTCAACCAAAACTATCACTTCCAAAATATACATCCAATTTCTCTTATCTGGGTTCTTGAAAAGAAGCTCGATCGGGATATCGAAGAAAGATACGATATTCAGAGCGTTCCAGTGCATATCCCGACATGGTTGCACTATTTTGTGATGCCGGACGGATACGTTCTATGGACGGCTTGCGATCTTTGTGAGGCTTCAGAGATTACAATAACAGTGGGAAATGAACACCCCTACCAGACCATAAATATAGCTTCGTCGGAAATTGCCGCAACACGCTCCGATTTTTTCACCTTGGATGAGTTGCTCAACCATCCAACTTTCAGAGCTTTGTTGCTTACACCTCCACATAAGCCAGATTATCTGGTTTATAAGCTCGACGAAAATCTAAATCATTGGCGGGATATCTACAAGGAAAGCGAAGCGACGAGCTCTTCCGAAAGCACGAATGTTAACCCGTAGACTACTTGGTCCACATGCACCAATCAACGTCAACCGAACAACGGTGCGCGGGGACCGCACACCCTACGCACACCCCCTCCATATAGCTATTTCACTTCTCCTCTACCCAAAACCTAGAAGCCTCCCTATACTGATTCGAAAAACAAACGAGCAGTTAATAAACGAGGTTTCATATGCGGTGCCCCTTTTGCGGAAATATCGACACTCAGGTTAAGGACTCCCGTCCGGCCGAAGATCATGCAGCCATCCGGCGGCGTAGGGCTTGCCCTGCCTGTGCGGGGCGTTTCACAACCTACGAACGGGTGCAGCTTCGTGACCTGACTGTGGTCAAGAAAAACGGCCGTCGCGAGGATTTTGACCGCGATAAACTTGATCGCTCCATCCGTATCTCCATGCAAAAACGCCCTGTGGAACCAGATCGTATCGACCAATTGATTTCCGGCATTGTGCGCCGTCTTGAAAGCCTTGGTGAACCCGACATCCCGTCCGATAAAATCGGGCAGATCGTCATGGAAACCCTCGCGCGGATCGACACTGTGGCCTACGTTCGCTTCGCCAGCGTATACAAAAACTTCCAGGCAGCGGATGATTTCGAGGAATTCGTTCACGAACTTCGCCCCCCTTCCGACGACGAATAAATGTCAGACCACGCCCAAGACGAACGGTGGATGCGACTGGCCTTAAGCCTCGCCCAACGAGGGTTGGGGCGTGTCTGGCCAAACCCTGCCGTCGGTTGCGTAATCGTCAAGGATGGCAAATTGTTAGGCCGTGGCTGGACGCAATCCGGTGGCCGACCACACGCTGAAACCGAAGCACTGGCCCAAGCCGGCGACGCCAAAGGCGCGACCGCCTATGTCACGCTGGAACCCTGCGCACATCATGGCGAAACACCGCCCTGCGCGAGCGCGTTGGTTAAGGCTGGCATCGCACGTGTGGTTAGCGCACTCGATGATCCTGACAGCCGCGTTGCCGGACAAGGTTACAAAATCCTGCGCGATGCGGGTGTCGAGGTTACCGAAGACGTGCTGGTAGACGCCGCCGCTGATCTCAACCAAGGGTTTTTGCTAAACCGCACCATCGGTCGGCCGATGTTCACGCTGAAAATGGCCAGCTCGATCGACGGCCGAATTGCCACCGCAAGCGGCGAGAGCCGTTGGATCACCGGCCCCGAAGCCCGCCGCCACGTCCACCTGATGCGCGCCAAGCACGACGCGGTGTTAATAGGTGCCGGAACAGCCCGCGCCGACGACCCGTTGCTGGACGTGCGCGACATGGGGCTTTCAAACGACAACCCTGTCCGCATCATCCTCGACGGTGGGTTATCCCTGTCGTTAACCTCGCGTTTGGCACAAACAGCCAAAGACGTACCGCTATGGATTTGTCACCGCGCGGGGCTGGATAAAGCCCGTCGGAAAACATGGGAAGAAATCGGTGCAACCCTGATCGAGGTCGCCCATAGCGACACCGGCGAACTGGACCTTGCAGACATGGCCATCCAGCTTGGCAAACGCGGCCTGACGCGGGTGCTTTGCGAAGGCGGGGGGCACTTGGCCTCGTCCATGATAGCCGCGGAACTTGTTGACACATTAGTAACCTTCACCGCCGGCCTTGCGATAGGTTCAGAAGGTGGCGCCGTCTTTGGCCCCCTTCAGATTGACGCGCTGGCAGATGCGCCGCGGTTTGATCTGGTCCAAAGCCGGACCGTCGGTCACGATATCATGACCACCTGGAAGCCTAACGCCAGATAGCCGCGTACCCAGCGAAAACCCCTTGAAACTTGGCCAAAATCCGCAGCTTCGCAGACTTGCGGGTTTGACCGTTTGCCAAGCGATCCACGATTAATTCGGGGGTACAAGGCAGGTTAGATACTGGGTCGTGATAGCGCGGATAATCGATCAACGTCGCATGCACTAGCTGGTCCAGTGTAACATTCACACTGCGCCGTTCACATGCCGGACCAAGATCCTGCGTTAACCACCAGCCCGCGTAAAACGGGGTGCCAAGGCAGGTAACGGGTTTGCCGCGCAACAAGGCCTCGAACCCCAGAAGCGAGGTCATGGTCCACACCTCGTCACTCGCCTCGATCAATTTGGTCACGTCTGTGGCCTCGATTATGCGGTCACATATATCCAACGCGGCTTGCTGATCAACGGAACCATCCCGAAGCCCCGCCAGAACATCCGGATGCGGTTTATAAACGATATACGCTATCGGGTGCGCCGCCCGTGCGACTTGCAGCAAACGCAGATTTGTCCGCACATCCCCCGCCCCCAACTTGATCGAGGCATCGTCTTCCACTTGACCGGGCACCAAAATCACCTTGCGATCCGGCGGGAAATCCAGTGCTTCGGGCCCTTTCAGATTATACTTGGAAACGCCCGCCGCCAGAATTTGCGCACGCAATGCAGCGGCCCTTTTAGCGGCGAATGCAGGTAAATCGGGGGATTTGGAAATCAAGAACTCAAGCTGGCTAGGCTTAGAGGGGTCATAATAAATCCCCCGATCATCCAGCACCAAGGATGCCGCTGGGGTCAGCTCCGCACCCAATCCCGAAGACCTCAAAAACCCGTCTTCCATTCGCTGCAGTGGAACACCCGCAGCAGCACAGTTTTTCGCCAAATCCAAACTCTCGCGACTTGCCCAGACAACCACCTGCCCGTTGGTTTCGCGCGCTTTGGACACAGCCGCAGCATCCGTTTTAGCAAAAACCGCCCCGCGCAGGAACCGCGCAACATTCCAGCGTTTCCACAACCGCATGCCAAGTGCTTGCACAGCCCGATCACCATCCCAGTGATGCCGCGCTTGCGTCAACAATTGCTGCGCTGCATCCTCGAATTCACAGGCACATTGACGTGCGTGGTCATACCAAAACGGATAAACCAGCATCGCGCCCGCAAACAATTCATCAACCGTTAACTTTTTGGTCCGACGCGGCACGGCTTGGCGATCCCCGCTAAGCCCCCAGCCCGCATAAAACGGTACGCCAAACACCTCTGGCCGATGCCCTGCCAGTATCGCCTCGAACCCCATTTGCGAGGACACGCAATAGACTTTAGACGCCCCCTCCAGCAAATCCCACGGGTTCATCGGCGCGCTGGATAAAACCGTATTCTCATCCTCGTCAGCGGACGAAAAATGCCCGCGCTTATCGCCATTTTGCACCGCCGGATGCGTTCGAATAACGATGCGAGCGTCTGGGTTTTCCACCCGCGCTGCCGCCAGCATTTCCGCAAAACTACCGGCATCTGCCATTCCGCCAGCGATCGAGGCATCGCCCGCGACTTGGTCGATCACCAGAACATATCCAGCCTTAAGCCCTGCCCCGCGCGGAACGGCGTTATATTTCGACAACCCGTAATGCCGTAAAAACGCGCGGCCAGCTGCGGCCCTTGCCAGCAGTTTTGTATCAAAATCCGCCGCTCGCAGAATTTCTTCCAATCGCGAAGACCCACGACCGTCGAAATGCACGCCGATATCATCGATGTTCAACCCGACAGGCGGGGATCCCAACCCCGGCAAAACCGAGCGCAAGAATGCGTCCTCAAACGTAACGACCTGCGACAATGGCCAGCGCGACAGCACCCGTCGCGACATCGGTATCCGGCCCCAAACGCCGATATCCCGCCCGCTTAGGCCGAACCATCCCGATGAAAGTGAATATCCAGCCGCGCGAATCACACGGCGTAGCGGGCGCGAAAATATCAGGCCTGCCGAAAAGACTGCAATGCGTTTCCGCATGGGTCTACTCAAAGATATCCGCAGTGCCGCTCAGCGCCGCATCGAGCGCCGTGGTCGCGTTCAATGCACCGATCACGGTGAACAACAGCGAACGCCACTTCACGTAAGGCGCCTCGGTCACATAGATCGTATCCTCGTCGCGGATCGGGAACTTACCCGCCACCAACAAGCTGGATTGCGAGGTCAGATCGACCAGATACGCAAACTTCTGCGGCCCGACCAGATCACTACGACCCAACACTCGATTAGCAATCGATGCAGGTTCTTCACGGAACACAAAAATCCCTTTGGCGTTCGATTGGCTGGAGCGAAGACCACCCACCGCCGCCAATGCCTCTA
>JAGLUD010000130.1 GCA_023134935.1 Paracoccaceae bacterium
TAGTGGTTACCCGCTGGCGGCATAATGCGCAGCGTGTGGAATTCTTTAGAAGCAGGGTAATCACCAGCAACTTCGGAGAAACGAGGGATAATACCGCCGCCATAACCGAAAACGGAGAGCGTGCCGCCCTTCCAGAAGCCGAGACGCTCTTCATAACTATGGTTCAACTGACCCAGAAGGTCGTTCATCATAGGAGCGTATTGTGCGTCTTTGGTGTCACGTAGGCGTTTGATGCCCGTAACGAAGCTCGGCCAAGGGCCGCCTTCAAGTTGATCGAGCATCGGTGTTTCGTGCTGCGGATTAACCTTATCCTCGTTAGCGTCTTTCATCTCGTATCCTCCCTGTAGTGCCCTATCTGGTTCCAAACCAGTCAGAGCAACTTTTGCTCTTAGGTCGTTAATTCCTTCGCAAAGCATATATTATTTGCAATGCTTCACTGTACATTTATATATTACGATAATCGAATGTAAAGGAAAACATGGGTTAACACTAACAGAGTTACGTCTAACATGCACTTTAGCTAATATTCTGTTAAACCCGACAATAATACTCGGAAAAGGCGTTATGGAAAAACTTACTGGATTTACTGCAGATTCTCCCTTCGATTTACGAAACTCCGAAGAATACTCGGATTGGCGAGACAAAAAGCTTTCGGCAGGAAAGCGCGCACTTGCCGCAGGCTTTGTCGAGATTTTGGACCCGATGAACATGCGTGATTCGGAGGTTGAAGCGATTTTATCGCAATGTCGCGACACAAATATCGCGCTTTATTCGACGCCGCCAGAATCTGACGATTCGATTTTGCGCGGTAATTTGCGTGCAATGGCCGAAAGGCTGGGAATGGGCGAACCCGAGGGGCATCGATCAAAAGGCGAAGCGGCAATCGTTGCGCTGACGGTTTCCAACCGTCCGAGCCAGCGTGGTTTCATTCCTTATACACGCAAAGCGATCAATTGGCATACGGATGGCTATTATAATGCGCCCGACAACACGATTCGCGGGTTTATCCTGCATTGTGTGCAGGATGCGATGGCTGGTGGGGTTAACCAAATACTGGACAATGACATCGCCTATATCCGTCTGCGCGACGAAAACCCTGACTATATAACCGCGCTAATGCACCCGCAGGTGATGACCATCCCCGAAACGCACGAGGAAGACGGCACTTTGCGCCCAGCCTCCGTTGGGCCGGTGTTTCATGTCGAGGGTGACGACCTGATTATGCGTTACACGGCGCGGACCCGTTCGATTGAATGGCGGGATGATCCTGTAACCCGCGAGGCCGTCGCCTTCCTGCAAAACCTGCTGATTGAAGGGGATCCGCTGATGCTTGAGGCCAAAATGAAACCCGGTCAGGGTGTCTTTAATAATAACGCGCTACATAACCGCACCGCTTTCGATCCATCAGAGGTTGGAAACCATAGCCGCCGCATTATGTATCGCGTAAGGTTTAACAAACGAATTGGGAGTACCTAAAATGGCAATGCTATCAGATCTAATCATCGGCCACCCCGACGTGGACAGTTTCGCACAACTGGAACGCCTTGTGGCACATGCAGGTGAATCTGGCGTTATGTTCATGGAATATGACGTCAAACCCGACTATCGCGACACCCCAAAAAAATGGGAATGGCGTCTAGAGGCCGTATTCACACGGGGTACAAAATATGACTGAGGGTGAAGATGCGATCCTGATCAAGGAAATGGCGCTACCATTCCAGAAATCTGCAACGCTGAAGGATGTGACCCTTTTTGGTGGCATGAAAGTGTTGCGGATGACATTTCGGGAACGTAAACGGTTTACAATGATCGACCTTGATCCGAACACGGCTACCGAGTTCGCTGAATCGCTGCTCGCTTGGGCTGAAGAGAATAAATAGGATACGACCATGGATCATCTACCCATTTTCCTTGATGTTAAAGGCAAGAAAGTCATCGTTGACGGGGGTGGCACGCTTGCTGCCCGCCGTGTTGAACGTGCACTTGATGCCGGCGCGATGGTCCATGTTCATGCAGAAGAACTGGGTGGTGAATTTCGCGAACTGAAAAACCACCCATCGCTAACCCACCACACACAGGCACCGCGTTTACCTGATTTCGTCGGCGCTGCTGTTGCTTATGGTGCGACAGAAGATGAAGCACGCGACCGGCACCTATATGACATGGCCAACCACAACCATGTGCTGGCCAATGTCGCTGATGTAACCGAATACTGCGATTTCATAACGCCCTCCATAATCGACCGCTCACCTTTGGTTATTGCCATTTCATCTGGTGGCGCGGCCCCGATCATAGCCCGTATTTTGCGCGCGCGGATCGAAGCGATTTTGCCCGCTGCGTATGGTAAACTTGCCGCGTTTTCCGGACGGTTGCGCGAACGGGTGATGGCGAAGCTGAAAACACCTGAATCTCGTCGTATGTTCTGGGAAAGCACCATCGACGGGCCTGTCGCAGACACTTTCCTTGCGGGCGACGTTAAAGGCGCGAAAAAACAGTTCTTGAAAGCTCTAGACGAAACAGCGCTTGGTCAAGACATTGAAAACGTCGGCGAGGTTTACCTCGTCGGGGCTGGCCCCGGCGACCCGGACCTACTGACTTTCCGCGCCCTGCACTTGATGCAACGTGCCGATGTCGTTCTGTATGATCGTCTAATTGGCGACGGTATCATCAATCTGGTGCGTCGTGACGCCGAACGTATTTATGTTGGCAAAAGTCCGAATAACCATGCGCTGACCCAAACTGAAATCTCGGCGTTGTTGGTCAAACTGGCAAAAGAGGGCAAGCGGGTGTTGCGCCTTAAGGGCGGTGATCCGTTTATCTTTGGTCGTGGCGGTGAAGAATTGGAAGCTTTGGCTGCAGCCGATGTACCATTCCAAGTCATCCCCGGTATCACAGCGGCATCTGGTTGCGCATCTTACGCCGGCATCCCACTAACGCACCGCGATCATGCGCAATCTTGTGTGTTTGTTACCGCGCACGGCAAAGATGGCGTGCTTTCGCTGGACTGGGAAACAATGGCGCGACCGGGTCAAACGGTTGCCATCTATATGGGTCGCTCCTCGTTGGATTTCCTGATGGAAGAATTCATCCGCCGCGGCGTGGATCCCAACACGCCAGCTGCCATCGTTGATAATGGAACGCGGCCTAACCAACAGGTCGTAAAAGGGACGCTATCCAACTTGTTCGAGAGGGCCGAGGCCGCCGAACTTCCCGGCCCCGCGCTGGTGATTATTGGTTCGGTGGTGGAACTAAGCGACACGCTGAACTGGTATAAAAACTACGAAGCCGACAAACACACTATGAGCTTGAGTGCGAGTGTGGAGTTGTAACTTCACAACTCCCACCGCTCTTTTTCTCGGCCAAAGCCTGCCGCACGATCTGCGTTGCGCTGTTCATAAACAAACCTGCCATCACGCCCGCTACAACCAAATCCGGCCAACCACTCGCCGTGCCCCAGACACCCAGCGCCGCGATCATCACAGCCACATTGCCGATTGCATCGTTGCGCGAGCATAGCCAGACGGACCGCACATTCGCGTCCCCGTCCTTATATTTCATCAGTAGCAGCACCGAAGTCACGTTCGCCGCCAGTGCCAGAAAGCCGATCATTCCCATGATCTCGGCCTGCGGAACTCCGATGTAAAACACCCGCCAAACGGTCGATCCAGCCACCCAAAGCCCCATTGCAAACAAGGTAAATGCCTTGAACAACGCTGCATTCGTTCGAACCGCGACACTTGCGCCAATCGCCGCCAGCGAAATCCCGTAAGTCATCGCATCGCCCATAAAGTCAAGCGCATCCGCCTGCAACGCTTGCGACCCAGCCAACTGCCCAGCCGCCATTTCCACAAAAAACATCGCCGCGTTGATCGCAATCACGACCCACAATATCCGCTTATATTGCACCGACATCCCGTCGAACGTTTTTTGGGGTCCTGAACAACCACAGTCTGACATTTTCGAATCCTCTTCCTTTATCCTTCCCAAGAATATAATCTCTCTAGTGACTATAGCTTCAAGAGGTTTTTTGAGAAATGTTGTCCATCGGTGAGTTATCCCGCAAAACCGGCGTCAAAGTCCCGACGATCCGGTATTATGAACAGATGAAACTGGTCACCGCGCCGGAGCGATCCGAGGGCAATCAGCGGCGATATTCCAATGTGGAGCTGGAACGGCTAACGTTTATCAAACACGCCCGCGATCTTGGCCTGAAAATCGACGCAATCCGCGAATTACTGGACCTATCGGCCCACCCCGAACAACCTTGCGAAGATGCTAATCGCATTGCCGAAGACCACCTTGTGGCCACACGCGAACGGATCGCTCAACTGCAACGGCTAGAGGCCGAGTTGATGCGGATAACTACGGGTTGCCAAGGTGATAGCATTAAGGATTGTTACGTGATCCAATCGCTGTCGGATCACGCGCTATGTCAGGACGGACATTAATTAAAGCGTTACGGTCTTCTCGTTCACCGCAGACAGAAACCCTGCCAAATCCGCAAACGTGCTGAAGCGCGTAGTGTGCTCGATCTCGCTAACAGGGCTTTTGCGATAACCATTCGTAAACAGTGAAAACTTGATCCCTGCCGCAACAGCCGTTTCGGAATCCACCTCACTGTCGCCTACGTACCAAACGTCATCTGTTCCCAATTGTTTGACGCAATCGTGCAGCATCGCTGGGTCAGGCTTGCGTGTCGGTAAGCTGTCACCGCCCACTACAGCGTTGAAGTAGCTGCTTATTTTCAGCCCATCAAGCACCTGCAATGTAATGCCATGCACTTTATTGGTGCAAACGCCCATCACATATCCTCGCTGCTGCAACATATCCAGTGCATCGCGAACACCGGGATAAAGCACTGTCTGCGCAACCGGATTTTCGGAGTACAGCTTTTCAAATGTTTCGGTCATTTCCGCATGACGTTTTTCGGTGAACTCAATGTCCGAATGTGCCATCACGCGCTTCACCAAAGTCGGCACACCATTGCCGATGAAAGAGCGGATCACATCCAGCGACAACGGCTGATAGCCCATCGATCGCAACAACGCATTTGCCGTTGCTCGTAGGTCCGGTGCGGAATCGCAAAGGGTTCCATCTAGGTCAAATATTACAGCGCGCATTACGCATCCTTCCATTTAATCGAGCAGCCCATCGAGGGGATCTGATCCTTCGGACCCGCCCCCGTTTCAGCTACTTGTTTCATTGCCTCATAAAGGTCACGGCGAAGGTCGGTTGGACCGGCCTCTTTACGCGACGCATCCAGACGGCCGCGATATTGCAACTGACCATCGGCGTTGAAGCCAAAGAAGTCGGGAGTGCAAGTGGCGTCATAGGTTTTGGCAATCTCTTGAGTTTCATCGTGCAGGAAGGGGAACGGGAAATTGTTCTTCGCGGCCGCTTCTTGCATGCCTTCATAACTGTCCTCGGGGTATCCCTCAGATTCATTTCCATTAATCGCTACTACGCCAATGCCAAGTTCCTGCAGGTCTTTGGCATCGCGAATAATCCGGTCGAGGATCGATTTTACATACGGGCAGTGGTTGCAGATGAACATAACCAGTGTGCCATTCGGCCCCGCCACATCACCAAGCGAAACCATCTTTCCATCGATGTTTTTCAGTGTGAAATCAGGCGCTTGCCTGCCAAAATCACATACTGGGGGAACGGCAGCCATGTTATTCTCCTAACAACTTGTTCAGTTTTTCAATGGTGTCGATCTCGCTGAAACAGCCAATAACCGCTGCCGCCTCGTTGAAATCGGACCCGAGCGTATAGACTCCTGGTGACACAACACACTGTACGCCCGCGCCAATGCACGACAACAAACCGTTACGCGAATCTTCCAGCCCGACGCACTCCGACGGATCCAAACCCAAACCGATAACCGCCAAATCAAACACGTCTGACGCAGGCTTTTTGTTTTTAACTTCATCACCGGCCGCAATAACTTCGAAAACATCTCCGGCTGCCTTGCCGAAACACGATTCTGTCAGCCGATCAACGTTAGGCCGGTTAGTTGTCGTGGCGACAGCAACCCGAATACCGTTTCTTGCCGCGTCTTCTATTAGTGCCGCTATCCCCGGACGCAACTCAGCGGCGCCGCTGGCGATAAGTTCGCCGTAAACAGCCGTTTTACGAATATGGATTTCGGCAATCTTGGTTTGGTCCGCTGGTTCGTTCAGATAGTTGACCAAATACTCAGTCATCCGTTCCTTCCCGCCCGTGGTTTTCAACAATTCGCCATAGAGCGCTTGCGACCAGACCCACGGCAAGCCGAACTCGACAAATGTCGCGTTGAACGCTTGACGGTGTGCCTCTTCTGTTTCGGAAAGCGTACCGTCAACGTCAAATATAATTGCCTTTATGGCCATTAACGTGCTGCTTCGGAAGCATCCCGTATCGCACGGATGTTTTCGCCGTAAGGGGTTGGGTTATCCACAGATCCGCCTTTGAACACAGCCGACCCAGCCACCAGAACGTCAGCGCCAGCAGCGGCCATCAAAGGGCCAGTCTCAGGCGTAATGCCACCGTCGATCTCGATGTGAATATCACGATCGCCGATCATCTTGCGAATTTCTTTTACCTTGTCGATCTGGCTGTGAATGAACTTCTGTCCACCAAAACCAGGGTTCACAGTCATCACACAAACCATGTCGATCAGGTCCATCACATATTCAATTGAGGACGCCGGAGTCGAAGGGTTCAGCGCAACACCAGCCTTACAGCCAAGGTCACGAATGTATTGCAAAGAGCGGTGCAAATGTGGCCCTGCCTCAACGTGGATTGTTAGGTAATCAGCACCAGAATCGGCAAATGCTTTCAAATACAGGTCGGTTGGTGCGATCATCAGATGCACGTCCATAACTGTCTTGATATGCGGGCGGATCGCCTTGCACGTGTCCGGCCCAAAAGTAATGTTTGGCACAAAATGCCCGTCCATCACGTCAACATGAACCCAATCACAGCCCTCGGCCTCGATTGCACGAATTTCCGCGCCAAAGTTGGCGAAATCAGACGCCAGAATGGAGGGAGCGATTTTGATAGAACGGTCCATGAGGATACCTCGATTTATTTGGAGTATAGGGAGGCCCCGCACCTAAATGCGGGGCGTCAGTAACTTAGCCAACCTTTGGGTCAAGCGACCCATCAGCGTAGCGTTTAACCATGTCATCCAGTGGGATAACATTGATCTTAGAGGCCTGACCTGCCGCACCGAAACGTTCAAAGCGGTCAGTAACCAGTTCTTCCATTGCTGCCATCGCGGGGATCATGAATTTGCGCGGGTCAAATTCGGTCGGGTTATCCTTGGCAACTTTGCGGAACATGCCAGTCAGCGCCATACGGTTATCCGTGTCGATGTTAACCTTGCGAACACCAGATTTGATGCCACGCTCGATTTCTTCAACAGGCACACCATAAGTCTGTGCCATCTCGCCACCGTTGTCGTTGATCAGGTCCTGCAAATACTGCGGAACCGAAGATGAGCCGTGCATAACAAGGTGAACATCAGGGATCTTGGCGTGGATCGCCTCGATCTGGCTGATCGCCAGTGTGTCGCCCGTCGGTTTGCTTGAGAACTTGTAAGCACCGTGGCTTGTGCCACAGGCAATCGCCAGCGCGTCAACTTTTGTACGCTTCACGAATTCAGCAGCTTCGTCAGGGTCAGTCAAAAGCTGATCCATCGACAGTTTGCCAACAGCGCCGGAGCCGTCTTCTTCAGCAGCTTCGCCAGTTTCCAACGAACCAAGTACACCCAATTCACCCTCAACCGATGCACCAACCCAGTGGGCCATACGCGAAACACGTTCGGTGATATCAACGTTGTATTCGAAATCAGCAGGTGTTTTCATGTCAGCTTTAAGCGAGCCGTCCATCATCACCGAAGTGAAACCATACTTGATCGCGGACATACAGGTCTGCTCGTTGTTACCGTGGTCCTGGTGCATACACACCGGAATATGCGGATACATTTCAGCCAGCGCCTGAATCATGTGTTGCAACATGATGTCACCAGCGTAGGACCGCGCACCGCGCGAAGCCTGCATGATAACCGGCGCACCGACCTTGTCGGCGGCCTTCATGATCGCAAGACCTTGTTCCATGTTGTTGATGTTGAATGCAGGCATGCCGTAGTCATTTTCGGCTGCATGATCCAGCAATTGACGAAGGGTAATCAGGGCCATTGATATTATCCTTTAGTTAACCGCAGCGCGGCGTAGGGCAGCTATAGCGGGCAATTCTTTGCCCTCTAGCCATTCGAGAAATGCACCACCAGCGGTGGAAACATATGTGAAGTCATCGGCAGCACCAGCAACGTTCAACGCAGCAACGGTATCTCCGCCACCTGCGATGGAAGCCAGCGTTCCGTCTTTTGTCAGCTCCGCCGCAACTTTCGCCAAGGCAACAGTCGCCATATCAAACGGCTCCATCTCGAACGCGCCCATCGGGCCATTCCAGAGGATCGTTTTGGAGTTGGCGAACACATCGGCGATCACTTCGACCGACTTAGG
>JAGLUD010000131.1 GCA_023134935.1 Paracoccaceae bacterium
CATCCGACAATCGGCTGGATTCCCGCTTTCGAGGCCGTTTCCGAGAATTCAAGCGCCCCGAACAAGTTCCCCGAATCCGTGACCGCAACGGCAGGCATATGCCAATCGGAACACATTTGAGGCAATTTTTTAACGGAGATCGCGCCTTCGAGCAAAGAATACGCGGAGTGCAATCGCAGATGAATGAATCGGGGAGTATTTTTCATCCTGTCAAGTTAACCCAGCCCACCGTTCGGATAAAGAGGGGGAATGGGTCGAAATATATCTTGCCCAAAACGTCGCACTAAGGCTTGATAGGGTGAACAATAAAAAATGGGGAAGTTATGGGACGTCTTACGACGCATGTGCTCGACACCGGGCTAGGAAAACCTGCGCAAGGTTTACGGATTGAACTCTATCGTTTGGGCGAGAGCCGCGAAAAACTGTTGGAAACGATAACCAACGACGATGGCCGCTGTGATGCACCGCTGCTTGATCTGGATGCGTTTGCGTTCGGGGAATATGAACTGGTGTTCCACGCAGGCGATTATCTTGATGGCACGGGGCAGGAGCTGCCCTCGCCGAAATTCCTAGACGTGATCCCGCTGCGCTTCGGCATTGCCGCGGACACCCATTACCACGTGCCGCTACTACTGTCGGCATTCGGCTATTCAACATACAGGGGCAGCTAATGGGGCAGATACGTTTCCTTCTTAACGGCGATGATGTGGTTCTGGACAATCCGAACCCCACCGAAACTTTGTTGGATTTCCTGCGTGAAAACCGCAAGCTGAAAGGCACCAAAGAGGGCTGTAACGAGGGCGACTGCGGCGCGTGCACGGTGTCCATCGCGGCACTTGAAGACGGGCGTTTGACCCACCGTGCGCTGAATGCTTGCATCCTGTTTCTACCGCAACTCCACGGCAAATCTGTGCGCACGGTTGAGGGTATCTCGGCACCCGATGGCCGTTTGCATCCGGTTCAGCAGGCGTTGGTAGAATACCACGGCTCGCAGTGTGGTTTTTGCACGCCGGGGTTTGTGATGTCGATGTACACCGCACACCGCGACGGACGGCAGGATTTTGACGATGTGCTGGCGGGAAACCTGTGCCGCTGCACGGGCTACGCGCCGATTATTCGGGCGGCCGAGGCTGCGGCGAAAGTGGCTCAGCCAGATTGGCTGGCTGATGAGGCGGATCAACTGGCGGCCATGGCTGGCGGCGATATCACGTTGGACGGGGCGTTCTTGCCCGCGACGCTTGATAGTTTCGCTGACTGGTACGTTGAAAACCCTGATGCGACGATTGTTGGCGGCGCGACGGATCTTGGCCTATGGGTCACTAAACTTATGCGCAACCTTCTGCCAACGGTGTTTGTGCATCGTCTGGAAGGCTTGCAACAGATCGAAACGACCGACGAAGGCATCCGCATCGGCGCAGGCGTAACCGTTGCCCGTGTGCGCGGTGCGATGGTTGATCGCCACCCCGACTTTGCCGAGATGCTACGCCGTTACGGCTCCGTTCAGGTGCGAAATTCCGCGACGATTGGCGGGAACATCGCGAACGGCTCGCCCATTGGCGACAGCCCGCCGCCGCTGATCGCGTTGGGCACTGTGCTGACATTGCGGCGTGGGTCCGAGCGCCGCGAAGTTCTGCTGGAGGATTTCTACATTTCCTACGGCAAGCAAGACCGCCAAACTGGCGAATTCGTCGAAAGCCTGTTTATTCCAACGCAGGCCGACACCCTCGCCGTTTACAAGATTTCCAAACGGTTTGATCAGGATATTTCGGCTCTGAATGCGGCGTTTAATATCACCGTTGAAGGCGGCAAAGTAACCGCTGCACGCATCGCATTCGGCGGGATGGCGGCGATGCCGCAACGTGCATCAAATGTCGAGAACGCGCTGGTTGGCCAGCCGTGGATCGAGGCCACAGTTGAGGCCGCATGTGAGGCTTTCGCCCAAGATTACACGCCCATCAAGGACGTGCGCGGCACCGCTGCATACCGCCTCCGCACGGCGCAAAATCTGCTGCGTCGGTACTTCCACGAAAGCACAAATCCGCTAACCGAAACCCGAATTGTAGGGAGGGGCGCGGCATGAGCGTAGCGAAACCAAACCCGCACGACAGTGGCCCGATCCACGTTTCCGGCGTGGCACGCTACACCGACGATATCCCGTTGGCCGATCCGGTGCATCTGGCGTTCGGTCTGTCCAGCGTTGCCCACGCAAAGTTAACTTCTGTTAACCTTGATGCAGTTCGTGCTGCGGATGGCGTTATCGAAGTGTTAACCGCGGCCGATCTTCCGGCCGAGAACGACGTTTCCCCAGCCGCGCATGACGAGCCGATGCTGGCTGTCGATACCGTTCATTTCGTTGGCCAACCGATATTCTTGGTAGTGGCGACAAGCCACCGCGCTGCGCGTGTGGCGGCCCAACTCGGCGAAATCAAATACGAAGAATTACCTGCGCTGTTAACCATTGATGCGGCCATGGCGGCAGACAGCAAGTTCGAAGATGCCATGACCTTCCAGAACGGCGACGCCGACGGCGCGATGGCCACGTCGGACCGTCAGGTCGAAGGCAGCATGGAGATCGGCGGGCAGGAACATTTCTACCTTGAAGGCCAGGCGGCCTCCGCTCAGCCGAATGAGGGCGACGTGTTGGTGCATTCCTCCACTCAGCATCCCACTGAAATTCAACACAAAGTAGCCGAGGGCCTTGGCATTCCCATGAACGCCGTGCGCGTCGAAACCCGCCGTATGGGCGGTGGTTTTGGCGGCAAGGAAAGTCAGGGCAATTCGCTGGCTGTGGCCTCTGCCGTGGTAGCGATGCGTCTAAATCGTCCGGCCAAGATGCGTTATGACCGCGACGATGACATGATCATCACCGGCAAACGCCATGACTTTCGCATTAAATATAAGGCCGGATTTGACTCGACGGGCCGCCTGCAATCGGTGATCTTTGAACAGTTCGCCAAATGCGGCTGGGCGATGGATTTGTCGCTGCCCGTGGCTGATCGCGCGATGCTGCACGCGGATAACGCGTACTACCTGCCGAACGTGCGGATACTTTCGCATCGGCTGAAGACCAACACCGTGTCCAACACGGCTTATCGAGGCTTCGGTGGCCCGCAAGGTGTCGTCGGGATTGAGCGGGTGATGGACCACATCGCCCATGACCTCGGACTTGATCCGTTGGCGGTTCGGCGTGTGAACTTCTATGGTACCGATGATCGCAACGTTACGCCGTATCATATGATCGTCGAAGACAATGTGATGCCGGAGATCACTGATGAGTTGGTGGAAACATCGAACTATGCCGCACGACGGACCGAGATTGCGGAATTCAACAAGACATCCCCAATCCTGAAACGTGGCATTGCGTTAACGCCTGTGAAATTCGGGATTTCGTTCACGCTGACCCACCTAAATCAGGCGGGGGCGCTGGTGCATGTGTATTCTGACGGCTCGATCCATCTGAACCACGGTGGCACCGAGATGGGGCAAGGCCTGTTCACCAAGATCGCACAGGTTGCGGCGACGGTGTTTGGCGTTGACCTTGCCGATATTAAAATCACGGCGACGGATACGGCCAAAGTGCCGAACACCTCGGCTACGGCGGCATCGTCCGGTGCGGACCTCAACGGTATGGCCTGTAAAGCGGCTTGCGAGACTATTCGCGAACGCCTCAGCGCGTTTGCTGCGGAAACTTGGGGCGTTTCGGTTGATCAGATCGTCTATGGCGATAACACCGTTTCCGCTGGCGGCAATTCGATGGCTTTCGCGGAACTGGCAGCGGCAGCTTACGGCGCGCGCATTCAGCTTTCGGCGACGGGTTTCTACAAAACGCCCAAGATCAAATGGGATCGGTTTGCCGGAAAAGGCCGCCCGTTCCTGTATTTCTCCTACGGGGCGGCGGTGACGGAAGTGGTTATCGATACGTTAACGGGGGAGAACCGGATTTTGCGGACAGATATTTTGCACGACGTTGGCCGCTCGCTGAACCCCGCGCTCGACATCGGGCAAATCGAGGGGGCTTACGTTCAAGGCGCTGGTTGGATGACGACCGAGGAACTGGTCTGGGACGACAATGGCAAGCTTTGGACCCATGCGCCATCCACCTACAAAATTCCTGCTTGTTCGGATCGTCCAAAAGAGTTCAACGTTGCCCTTTGGGAGCGTGGCGAGAACGTCGAGGATACGATCTACAAGTCCAAGGCCGTTGGGGAACCCCCGTTTAACCTCGGGATTTCGGCGTTTATGGCGCTGTCCGATGCGGTGGCGTCTTGTGGGGACGCGTACCCTGATATGGATGCGCCTGCGACGTCTGAACGGGTGTTGAAAACGGTTGATATGGAAAAAGGCATTACATGGTAACTGGTTTCGACATTTCAGGTTTGCGCCAACATATCCGCGATGCGGGTAAGGTCGTGCGCGTGGTGATTGCGGAGCATTCCGGCTCCGCCCCGCGCGAAACTGGGACGTCGATGCTTGTGACTTTGCGGGAGCAGTTCGGCACTATTGGCGGCGGTGCGCTGGAGTTTGAAGCTGTGGCTGACGCGCGCAAGATGTTGGCACAGGATGGCGATTGGCTGCGGGCATTTAGCAAGATTCCGTTGGGTCCAAATCTGGGGCAATGCTGTGGAGGCTCGGTTAGTTTACTGGCCGAATGCATCGGTGAAACCGAACTGGACCATCTGGAAACCCTGCAAGGCCCGTTTGTGCGCCCTGTGACATCCGGCGAACCCGTTGAACTGCCGTTACCTGTGCAAAAACGTCTGCGTGATGCGCGGTCCGGTGTAAGTAACAACGCGTTAACACTTCTTAACGGCTGGTTAATAGAACCGTTGGAAACCCCGAAACAACCGCTTTGGATTTACGGCGCAGGCCACGTTGGTCGCGCCTTGGTTGCCACGCTGGAAGGTCTGCCGTTCGCGGTTACATGGATCGATTCCGCACGCGACCGTTTCCCGACCAACATCCCGACACATGCCGATATGCTGGTGGCGACGAACCCTGCTGACGCGGTGGCCTATGCCCCCGATGACGCGCAGCATCTGGTGTTAACTTATTCCCATTCCATCGATCAGGAAATCTGCCTGCGCGTATTAAGTCGTGCATTTGGCGGGCTTGGTTTGATTGGCTCCGATACTAAACGAACACGGTTTATCCGGCGGTTAACCGAGGCAGGCG
>JAGLUD010000132.1 GCA_023134935.1 Paracoccaceae bacterium
CGCGTCCATTTTATTCAAATTATCAATGGCTTGCGCCAAGTTTCCAAAACAAAACAGAGCGTGCAGACGAATCGAAGCACGCTCTTGTCAAGTAGGAGTTCGCGCATATACCGCGCTACCCCAATGAAATCAAGAGGCTAAGCGCAGGACAGCGTCCAATCCGAAGCGAATTATTATATCCGCAATGGAGAAGAAAGTCGCGGCGAGTGTCACCATTACGAACACCATACCGGTGGTCAAAAGCGTCTCGCGCTGGGTTGGCCAGACGACCTTGGACACTTCGGCCCGTACTTGTTGGGCAAACTGCAATGGGTTGGCTTTAGCCATGTCTGCGACTCCTGAAATTCTGTGAATGCATTCGTTGCGCCTGACATACGCCTTCCACGGGGGGAATTCAAGGGTGGTTTGGGGGCGTTAACCTTTACCGGTTTTTGTAAAAAATGAGTGTACACAACCCGTACACAATGCGTGCACAACCCATACATACGATTTGCGTTAACCTCTATCGCCCGCAGCGAGGATTTGGGGGTTCGCAAGAATTGGTGATACGGTCCGATATTATTAGATGTCACATTACATTTGGAACAAAGGAGAATATCATGGACCTACCCGATTTCATCGCCTCCCTCCCCGAATTAGACGTACCGTTTCCAGCCGACGTGGTCGCGACGCATGTATTTCCGTCAGAACATGGATTGGTGGTCTTTTTCGAATTCTTCAAAGACATGGAACTGCCAATGCATTCGCATAAGGCGCAATGGGGAACCGTTTTGGAGGGAAGTGTAACCCTGACCATCGGAGGCGATACACGTGAGTATCGCGCAGGCGATACCTATAATATCGCGTCAGGTGTTGAACACGGTGGCATTATCACGGCAGGGACCAAAGCAATCGACATTTTTGAGGAAGCTGACAGGTACCCGATCAAGGCCTCGTAGACATCAGAAGATAGCGGCGCGTAGTTTCCCACGCGCCGCAAGCTGTTATTCTGTTATTCGCTTTCCATCGGGCATGTGCGCATGCCGAAGATGGAATAGATCGGGCACGACGACATTGCCGCTGTGCCAAGACCGATTACACCAACAATTAGGAATACCCAGTGAAGGATGCCGGTTGTGGCAACCAGGAAGAAGGCAGCCAAACCAGCGACGCCGACTAGGGCGCGGATGATACGGTCGATGTTTCCAACATTTTTATTAAGCATGATAAGCCTCATTTTTATTGTGCCACAGCTGTGGCGGTTAAGATGTGGGGCTTTTGGCAGGTTCGCATGTGGGTGTATGTGACATGGTCACACAGTTTGCGATAATTCTTTGAGGGCGTCAAAATCGGTGATGGTCACCACACCACGGTCCAACTGCACGGCGTTTCGTTTGGCGAAACCCTCAAGGCGGCGCGAGACCACTTCGCGGGCAGAACCGATCACGGTGGCCAGTTCTTGGTGGGTTGCTCTGATCTGATTGTCCCCGTTGGCGCGTTCCAACAAAATTATTGCTAACCGTGCCTCGATCCGAACAAATGCGATTTGTTCCAGTAGACGCATCATGTTTTGCATACGCTCGGAAAACGAGCGGAAGACATATGTGCGAAAAATATCCGAAGTTTGCAGTAGCGTATCGAACAGCGGACGCGGCAACACGACGCAGGTGCAATCGGTTTCACACACGGCCTCGGCCGAATAAGGATCGCCTCCCATCAAGCCGAGCGTGGTCTGAATGCAGGTCTGCCCACGCTTGATGTCATATAAAAGAATGTCGCGGCCGCCCTGCCCTGTCAGGTAAACGCCGACATGACCCGATAGCAGCAGGATAAAACCTTGAACTTCGTCATCAGGGCGAAACAGGACGTCGCCCTTGTTGGCCGCCATGCTGTTCGTGCTTTGCAGCAGCGCTTTGGCAGACGGCTCCAATGTTTGGTAAAGGTCGTTGGCTACGCACCATATCGGCGGTGTTTTAGGCAAGGGTCGGCTCCTGATTTTGTTGCGCGACGCTATCAACGTCTCGCCGTGCAAACAACATCATCTTGGATTTACCGTGAAATACCCATGCTTTGGGAAGCAGCGGACAGATCACATTTGAACGTGCGGCCCTGGATGATTTTCCCGTTAGGTTCGCGCAAACAACCGTTTCGATCGGTGTAGCGTTTTGGGCGTGCCTCCCAAGTTTCGTATTTATCCTGCGACATTGCGCGGAGCAAAACCAACTGATTCAAATCGAGGAACCCCGAGCTTGGTTGGGCATTGTCACCTTGCCACTCGCGAATTGCCGTGCGGCTGCCGTTACCAAACACGCCATCAACGCCACGTGTGTTGTAATCCAGCAGCACAAGGCGGCGTTGGATTTCACGGCGTTCCGTGCGGTTTAGTTCAAGTTCGTTTTCCGTGGCTTGGGTCGCAGGTGCACCCGAAGTGGGCTGTACGGTGGGATTAACATCGGCGGGATCGTCAGCTGAAGCCGTAACTACGGGATCAGTGACTTCAACCAATGCCGAGTCTGCTATTTCCAGAGAATCCAGCGTCGGAATCACATCAGACTTACCGACATACGCATCAACGTTGGTCAGCGACAGGCCTTCACGATTGATAACCATATCAAAACGCCCGTAGATGGATTTTTCACCGCCCCCCGATATGATCGGTGTGCAGTCAATGATTGCGACCGTGGCTTCGCGTAGCAATCCGCGCTCGCCCGTTGATAGATTGGCGGGTGCCATCAGGTCCGGCAAATTCGATATATCGCCGTTGGTATTAAGTTCAACGCGCAGCACAACCTCGTCGTTGCTATCAATCCGTTCGGTCGGCGCAACATAACAGCGCAGCAGGCTCTGCCACAAAAGCTGCGTAATAATCGATTTTTGCGCACGCGACTGGGCGGTAGCAACACCGGGAATCGCCAACGCGAGTGACAGCAATAACGTGCTGGCAACTTTGGCCGCTTTGTTTCGTATTCTAAAATTCATCATTATTATTCACAAACCTTGCTTCAACCGCGACCAAACGCGCGGGCCGTTATATATGCATCAAAAAACTGATTAATCCACGCAGTTACCCCATCAACGTTTAAGGCACTTTAAGAAGTATTTGTGGCAATATGAGGGCACTGGCAGGGGCTAAGAGACTCGAACTCTTGACCTTCGGTTTTGGAGACCGGCGCTCTACCAACTGAGCTAAACCCCTGTACCGTGCGTGGGATGGAATACGAGGAATTGCGAGGGGATGCAAGGGGGGTATAACGAATTTCAAATATCATATGCACCCATTCTAATCACAGCGCGAAATCGGTCGGATTTAAGGCTCGCAACTGCATTCAAAGTTAGGCGTCAGGTGTTCCTTAAGAAGCCTCGTCAAACAGATCTTCGATGAAGTGGCTGATAAGCTGAGTGCGGCCACTTACGCCGGCCTTTTGATAAATCGCATTGCACTGGGCTTTGATCGTACCCACGCTTTTACCGCGCGCTTCCGCAATTTCGGAATTCGATAGACCCTTGATTGTGAACAGTGCTACGTCTTTTTCAGATGGCGATAGCCCCCATTCCTCGAAGCGACTGGTCATAAGCTGGTGGAACTGCCCCGAGGCCGCCAACATCCGGTTATCCACCTCGCGCATGCTTTCGCCGATGTTTTTCAACACGACGATTCCGAGGAACGCGCCAAGCAGCAGACCGACGATTGTTACCAGTTGGACGATCTCGCGATATTCCCAGCTGACCGCAACCTTGCGGATGCCGAAAATCTCCATCGCCATATCTACGATGTAGAACAGGGAAAATGCCACTTGTAGGGATACAATAGCCGCTAGAAAAAGAGTGCTGACACGGATGCCGGAAATATTAACCAATGGCCAACCTTCCAAAAAATTATCTTGTTAGAGTGTGACTATAGCAATCAGTTCTAGCTACCGCCACCTGAGTTGCCGTTATTACCGTTGGAGTTATTTCCGTTGCCGCCCTTATTGCCGTTTTCGCGTCCGTCTGCGGCATGACTATTCGCTTTACCCTGCGCATCGCCGCGGTTTTCCTGCACCAAATCACGCAAAACTTCGCCGGTCGTGGGATTCAAGATGATTTCGCGCATCTCCGTCGCCGAAATCGCAAGCACGCGGGCGCGACCAAGGAATGTGCGGTGAATTTCGATATAGGTAAAACCAGCTGCCTTCAGTTCTGCAACCAAATTCTTAACAGCTTGCCGTTTCGCCGTCGAAGGGGCCATGACAATAACTTCGACGCCCGCCTGTACACCATCGGCAACACTGGATGATTGCGAAAATGCACCGCCGGTGCTTAGCATTATGGTCATCACCGATGTTGCGATCAATTGTTTCGTGCGCATTTCAACCCCCAACTTTACCCCAGAACATATTAACACAAATTTTACACGCGTGCGTTACGTAATACCGTCAAAGCATAAGCCTGCCAAGTTTCTTTCGGTATTCGCGTATTTTCTAAAGAGGCCCATGTAAATCACGGGCCTCTTTCAAATACCATCAGCTTATTAAGCCGTAATCACTTGCCTTCGAGAAGACCCCAAAGTGCTTCGACTGCATCTGCAGACAGCTCACCTTCGCCAATTCCAATACCTACGACGACTTCAGCTGCAGTCTCGGCCGCATCCATTTCTAGAAACTCAGGTGTCGCTTCAAAAGCAGCCTTAGCGTCTTCATAAACTACAGCGTCAGCATGTTCTTGCACCAGTGTTGCATAGTCTTCTACCGTCATATACTCCGAATCCGCCAATAGCGCGGCATCGGTCAGCAGAATTTCAGCGGCGATTTCTTCACTGGTCCGAATGGGCACTACAAGGTCGACCAATGCATCAGCATAACCTTGTTCTAACGCATTTGTCGTATTCACCAGTGTAGCGAGCTTACCCACCGCGCTATCCGGGCTGGCGTTTAAAAATGCCTGTGCCGAAGCGTGGGCTGCGTTGCGCCATTTCAATTCAGAAGCAATTGCGCCGCGGCCATTATTGCCGTTGTTGCTCGCGCCGTTGCCGTTGCTATTACCTTGCGCAAAGACAGCGCCGCTACCCAACAGAGTAACTGTAAGTGCTGCAAGCACCAGTTTCTTCGTTTTCATTGTATATCTCCTAAGTGACCACTGCCGGCTTACGAGCCAAAGTGTTCCAATTAAATGTGAGCTTCTAAATTGCATAACTTTTAAATTTACCAGTGTACCTATTGCATGCAATGTTGGGTGAGAAGAATTAGCCTAAGGGTTAAAAGCGGGATTTAAACTAAAGATTACGCCAAAATTAGCTGCGCCCTATCAATAAGTGCACCACATAAAATACTTACACCTCACGCGTAATGCAAGCCATTTCAATGCTTTACGATTGCGGGCGTGCAACGGGCCCACGGTTTCGTTATCTGGGCAAACAGTTTGGCGCTATACTTTTAGTTCATCGAAAAGCTTTTCCGAAATAATCTGCAAGTGGCTTCACCAGATACTCAAACGGGATTCGATCTGTGGTTTTCAGGAAAACCTGTGCCGGCATTCCGGGCAGGATGTTCGATCCTTCAAGCTTACTCAACTCAGTATCATCCGGGATGATCTCGGCAGCGTAATACGGTGCTCCCGTCAGGTCGTCGATATATATCCGGTGATATTTTCGTTACGGTACCGAGGATTACCGGTGTCGTCCGCATGTCGAACACCGAAAAATGCAGGCCTGCGACTTGCCCGATGTGAACCTGATCTATGTGTATTGCCTGAATTTTTGTGGTGATAACGAGCGGTACATCCTGTGGGATTATATACAGTATCGTTTCCGTCCCCCGCACAACCGAACGAAGCGCGTGAAACTGTTTGCCGTACACAATACCTGACGAGGGCGCGCATACGCTCAACCTTTTTAGCCGTTCCCGAACGGAGTTTTGTGCCGTGCGCAATTCAATTTCGCGATATTGCAGGTCTCGCAAAGTTGCAATTGCGCGTTCAAGGCGGTCAGCATACAACCTCAAAACTTCTATTTCTATTTCGGCAATGCGCCCTGTTCGCTCCGCGATGGTCGCTTGCAAGCCTGCCTCTTGCCCTGCGAGGCGTGCGACTTCGCGTTGCAGCCCGCGGACCTTGCTTGATTGTCACAAACCTAAGCCCAACAGCGACTGTTCATCCGCCAGCTCTTCGCCGACAAGATCGCGCTGACGCGTAAGTGTCAACCGCTGCGCTTCGGTACCTTTGATTTGCACCGCTACCTGTGATCCACGTGCCTTAAGAAGTGCCACTTCTTGCGTCGAAGTTTCTGCGCGTGCCTGAAACAGATTGCGCTGCCCGGCCATAAGTTCAGCAATGACGACGTTGCTGTTGGCATCCACCAAAGCTTGATCAAACTGAACAGTTTGGGTGCCATCCCATTCTGCAACTAGTCGCAATTTACGAGCCGAAATTTCGAACAATCGCTCTGAATTCGAGAAGGCGTCATCAAAGCGAATTAGGACCTCGCCCGCTTCGACGCGGTCGCCATCGTCGACTAGAATCTCGGCGATGACGCGACCGTTGGGATGTTGTACGATTTGGCGGTTGGTTTCGACTTCGACTACGCCGGAAGTTATGACGGCACAAGCAATCGATGCCTTCATCGACCATCCACCAACCCCTAAAACCAACACCACAAGTGCCGTGAAACCCAAAGTTAGAGGGGCTTTTGCGCTCCAGTTTAACCGATTTGCGGTCATGGCTTAATTTTCGCATCAAGATGGCCGGAAGCCTCCTCGTAGTTTTGGAGGTTCGCGCGTAAAATTTCGTCGCGCGGTCCAACAGCTTTGCACATCCCGTCTTGCAGGATCATCTCGCGAGCACCTGCCTTTTTTGCGGCGGCAATAACGGCCAGCGAGTTTGGTGTCTGAGCAAGCCGCGCGATGTTTTCTGCAACTGTGGCTGCAAGAATGGCACCTCCTGCGGAAGGTAGCCAATATGTAAGCCCAAGTCCGCGCCGTATTGCTCCAGCATCGCGCCGTCAAGTCGAAGCGTTCCTGATACCGGCGACCATATACCCGTCAAAACCCGCGCGAGCGTCGACTTCCCAGAAGCACTTTGCCCCACAACCCCGAGCGCTTATCCTTCCGCCAGATCAAATCCGGCGATCTTCAACGTGGGGCGCGTTCCTCCGGGAGGAATGACAGCAATGCCACGGGCTGCAAGAATGGCGCGGGGTCGATTCTCCCACATCGATACACCAACATTCATTCGCAAAAGTTAACTTAACAGCTAATCAAGTCGACAAATCCAACCGCGCGCGCCTTTTATATCTGGGTTTTCATTTGCGTCACGTTCATCGGCCACATTGCAAGCAGAGCATTTCCTAACTTCAAACAGAGAAACAGGAAACTATCCCGCATTCACCTAAGCTAGCGTGAAAACATCTTTTTCTCGTGATAATCAGTGCAAAATGATTGATGTCACAATGTTTTATAGGAATAAGCGGTGCCAAACGTCCGCCCAACTTCCGTTATTACAAATAGAGAACCACATGCACACTGATAAC
>JAGLUD010000133.1 GCA_023134935.1 Paracoccaceae bacterium
CGTCCATCGCCATCATCGTGTCGCCTGCCAAATATGGCTTGGCGTCATACAACGGAAACGCACCTTTTTCGCCAGCCAAATGCGCCGAGGCCAGATACGCCGCGCGCGCGATTGCTTTCAGCCATTCCTCGGTCTGCCGCGCGGCTTGGTCCGAGCCATAGCGCAAACCCACCATCAGCAGTGCATCCGCCAGTCCAGTAACCCCCAGCCCGATCCGGCGCTTGGCAACCGCCTCGGCTTGTTGTTCGGGCAGCGGGAAACGGCTGGCTTCAACGACGTTGTCCATCATGCGCACGGCCACGGTGACCAGATCGGTTAGGGCCGCCATGTTGATTACAGCGCCCGCTTCAAATGGCGTATCGACCAACCGCGCAAGGTTGATCGACCCTAATAAACACGCCCCGTAAGGCGGCAAGGGTTGTTCGCCACAAGGGTTCGTGGCGGCGATCGTTTCGCAGTAATTCAGGTTATTTTTCTGGTTAATCCGGTCAATGAAAATCACCCCCGGTTCGGCAAAATCATAGGTCGAGCGCATGATTTTGTTCCACAAATCCCGCGCCTGAACCGTGTGATAAATCTTGCCCTTGAAGATCAGATCCCACGGGCCGTCGGCCTTCACGGCCTTCATAAACGGGTCGGTAATCAGGACGGACAGGTTAAACATTCGCAAACGGGCGGCGTCTTGTTTGGCTGTTATGAAATCCTCGATATCGGGGTGGTCGCAGCGCATTGTTGCCATCATCGCGCCCCTGCGCGAACCCGCCGACATGATCGTACGACACATCGAATCCCAGACATCCATGAACGATAACGGGCCGGAGGCATCTGCGCCCACGCCAACAACGCTGGAACCCTTTGGACGCAGGGTGGAAAAGTCGTATCCGATGCCGCCACCTTGTTGCATCGTTAACGCGGCTTCTTTTAACGAATCGAAGATCCCGCCCATCGTGTCGGGAATCGTGCCCATGACGAAGCAGTTGAAAAGGGTGACAGAGCGTTCGGTACCAGCACCCGCCAGAATGCGGCCAGCGGGCAGGAATTTGAAACCTTCCAGCGCGTTATAGAAAACCTCTTCCCACTTTGCAGAATCGTCTTCGCACGCTGCTAAAGACCTTGCCACACGCCGCCAGCTATCCTCGACAGTTTCGTCAATCACTTCGCCTTCAGGCGTTTTGAAACGGTATTTCATGTCCCAGATGGACTGTGAAATCGGGGCGGCGAATGCAGACATGGGCAAAATCTCCGAGAAAAAGGCAGGTGCCTAAACTACGTTGCAAGACTTCCGAAGGTCAATGATTCAAATGGGGGTGACAGCAGGTTTCGCTCTGGTATGAATGGGTGCATGAGCGGTGAATTAAATCTGGTGAAATTATGCGTCGGGGCCGAAAAGGTCAGCGATCTTGTTAGCTGGCGTGACGCCCGCGCGGCAGATGCCCGTGCCAAGGGCATCGAATACGTCCCCAACCACATCACCCACATGTGGCCACGACGCGAGGTTGAGCTGTTGGATGGCAGCTCGCTATACTGGGTTTTCAAGGGGTTAATACTGGCGCGCCAACGGATCGTGCGGATGGACGAAGTGATTGGCGAGGACGGCATCCGCCGTTGTGCCTTGATATTCGACCCCAACCTGATGCTGACCGAGGCTCACCGTCGCCGCCCGTTCCAAGGCTGGCGCTATCTGACAAAAGCCGACGCCCCTAAGGACATCGGCTTGTATCGTGAAGATCAAGAGGAAATCCCCGGTGCGTTACGCGCCGAGCTTTCCGCCCTTGGTGTGCTTTAGCTTAACGAAGCAGCCGCGCGGCCAATGCGTTCGGCTGCATCTGCACCGATTGCTTTCAGGTCAGCATTTTCGCCGAGCGTCGAGAAGCTCATCATCTTGGCGGGGTCGATGAAACGCACGAGGCATTTGCCTTCGTCCGATTTTTCCACGGTGACATTGCAAGGCAGCATCATGCCAACATCTGCGCGGGCGGTCAGGGCTTTGTGGGCTAACACCGGATTGCAGGCACCCAGAATTGTGTAGGGGCGGAAATCTACGTCGATTTTGGTTTTAAGGACTGTATCCACGTCGATGCGGGTTAAAACGCCAAACCCTTCGGCTTTAAGCGCTTCTGTGACCTTTTCGATCACATCGTCAAAATTTCCGGAAAGAGTTACGTCGAGGCTGAAAGTTTCTGTCATTTTTTTGGTTCCTGAGGTTTTTCGTTAACCGGAAGGTAATAATATATCCGCTATGTTCAATGGCAGAAACCGGGGTGTGACAACGACTGCCACAATTTGAACAGAATTACTTAATATATTCATGGTGTTCAGTATTTGGTGAATCAGTTGAATCCCTTATTTGTTTGGGAAATGGACGATTATGCAGAACGCAATTTTTAATTTTTTTGATTCTGAATCCGGTGCAGTTACCGTAGACTGGGTTGTGCTGACAGCTGCGATCGTCGGTATAGCTATCGCTGTGCCTACTTTGATTTTGCCAAACTTGCTGCCGGTGGCTTCCGGTGTGCAGCCAGCACTTGATGCTGCACCTGGATTGGGTGCCCGCTTGATTACCGGAAATTAGCCAACACTAATTGAACTATTTTAGCCCGCCATAATACAGACATATTCTGTCTGTAGGGTGTTTCGCATCGTATAGGCTACATTTTTTAGTTCACTGCCCGAATTTTGGGCACAGTTATTGGTAATTTGGTATGTTCTTAGATATACGCACGCGCTTTTGCCGCTCCGAATCCGGCGCAGTCACCGTAGATTTTGTCACTATCACGGCCGTTATCGTTGGCTTTGGTATGGGCGTGCTGTTGCTTATTGCACCAGGCGTGGAAACTGTGACGGCATCCATTGAGCCCGTCATTCAATCTTCAGGCGGATTGGCCGGACGATTGATCGGTGCAAACAACTAGTAAAATAGCTGCATCATCACCATCAATACCACCAAGAAGATCACGGTCATAATTCCGCCTGCGCGGAAGAAATCCGGCACTTTGTAGCGACCTGGACCCATGATCAATGCGTTCACCTGATGCGTGGGCAGCAAGAACGAATTCGACGTGGCGATCGCCACGGTCAAGGCAAAGACTGCCGGATTTGCGCCGGCCTGAAGTGCGATGCTGATGGCTAGCGGTACAAGAAGAACCGTCGCGCCGACGTTGGACATGACAAGCGTAAACAAGGTCGCCAATATCGCGATAACAAGTTGCAACACCCAAAGATCCACATCACCGATTGTTGTCAGCACGCGATCTGCAATCCAATGCGCAGTTCCGCTAGCCTCAACAGCCTTTCCAAGCGGAATAAGGCTGGCGAGCAGGAAAACGGTTTTCCAGCTAACGGCCGCATAAGCTTCGTCGGGATCAAGGACGCCGCTAATAATAATGCCAAGCGCGCCGACCAGCAGGGCTACGGAAAGGCGCAAATCGGTTAGCAGAACCAGCCCCATCGCAATTCCAAAAAAGATCAACGCGTGTACAACTTTGTTCGTGCGCACTTCTTCTTGCGGGAAATCACTTGTGACAACGACGTTCATCGTACTGTGAAATTCCTGCAAGCTTTGCCAATCTGCAAACACGATCACCGTGTCACCGGCTTGAAACACAACGTTGCGCACATCCTCGCCCTCGCGGGTAGTTTTACCGCTTCGGATGATCGACAGCGTGGAAACGCCGTGAACTTCGCGCAAACGCTTGGTGCGCGCGGATTCCCCGATCAACAACGAGGTTGGCGAGATAACTACTTCGGCTAACCCGGCAGATTCAGACGACATAACCTCGGAAAACAGATCGAGTTCTGGCTTAAGATCAAGGCCATATGCCTTGCAAAAGACCTCGATACATTCGCGTTCACCTATGACAGCCAGATGGTCGCCCTTTGCAACTACTAAACTGGCCGGCACACCCCGCGTGGTCATCCGAACCTTTTCGCCCGAGGTCACACCCACGGTACGCACATGAAACAAGGTCTCATAGCTGTCCAAAACGGTGCCGATGATTTTGCTGGTTGAGGGGATATAGACCTCGGCAATGATGTAATCGATGCCATAGTCGTCGTGCAGGTGGGTCTCTAACCCTTTACGCTGGTCCGGCACTTCTTTGCCCTTAGGAAGCACAAATCGGCCAAAAACTACAAAGTAGAGAATGCCAGAAATAACCAGTGCGATGCCAATTGGCGTCACCGAAAAAAGCCCGAACGTTTCTAGCTGTTGATCTGGGGGCAGGCTGGCGTTGGCGTTGATAATCAGGTCGTTCAGCAGGATTAACGGGCTGGAACCGACCATTGTTAACGTGCCGCCCAGAATCGCGCAGAAACCCATAGGCATCAATAAGCGGGACATTGAAATTTTTGACCGTGTAGAAATCCGTTGGACCACCGGCAGGAACAAAGCCGCTGCGCCAACGTTCTGCATAAAGCCGGAAATCCCGCCTACGGTGCCGGAAATCAAAGGAATAATCCGTTTCTCGGTGGTGCCGCCAACCTTAACCAGATAGCGCGCGACCGAGTTCATGATGCCGGTTTTATCCAGCCCGGCCCCGAGGATCATCACGGCAATAATTGATATAACAGCGTTAGAGGAAAACCCGTCAAACAGCTCGTTTATATCTACCAGCCCTTCTTCAAGGCCCATAACCGGTGCCATTATCGACGAAAGTCCGAGCATAACCAAAATGGTCAAAGCTGCGATATCGATAGGGATGATTTCAAACGAAAACAAAAATACTGTAAGCAACAGGAGGGATAAAACCCACGCGATTTCAATGTTCGGAGCAATGCTTGTTAGCATGTAACCAATTAACAAAAAGCCGATCGCGGCGCCGCCAACGATGAGTCCGCGTAGATTTTTCATTTATCCATTCCTCTTTTGGAATAGGTTCAACAATTTTTTCATTTATTGCAAGATTTTTCCCACAGCATCGAGCAGGGTTGCAGATTTAGGAGGGTTGTTTGGTGCAATTTTTTGCCGTCATCGCCAGATCAATGCAATGTAAACAACTCGACGTATCGTCTGCAATATTCTGGGAAATGGTACCAGCGACCCGAATTGAACGGGTGGCCTCTTGATCCACAATCAAGCGCTCTAACCAACTGAGCTACGCCGGCACATAACGAAAACTTCGTATTGCGCGGGAATAATCAGGTTTTGCCGTACGGTCAACACCGAACTGACGTCAATTGCGCATAATCAGGCGTTTTTGCAAGATGAAGTGAATGTTACCGGTGTCCGCCGTGAATTCTTTCCTTGAATACTTCCTTTGAGGCCAGTAGCCATGCAGAAACCAAGGAGAAAAATTATGGGTATTAATAACGAAAGCGACGTTTCGGCGAACTTGCAGATCGGTCCGACGGATCTGGGCATGGTGCGGTTGTTCATTGATACCGGCAAGGTGGAAATCCCGCTGGATTTCGAGCCAGAAGAAGCCGAGGAAATCGCAGACGAATTGCGCGCCGCTGCCACGCGCGCTCGTGCGGTGGCATCTAAAGGCAAATAATCAATCCGCCAATATCCCCAACGTATTGAGCCTGTCGAGATACCGTTTCGCCTGCATCTGAGGGGTAAATTCGGTGCGAAGCAGTTTTTGGCCGCGCAGCGCTTTGATCTGTGCTTTCAGCGGGTTGTCTCGTACTTCACGCATCGTGCTTGCCAGCGCTTCGACGTCAATCTCAGCCCATTGGGCGTGGTTGAGCGGTGTTATCGTCTCGCCGGCCCGTGCATTAACCAATTTGTAAGGTACGGGATACGCCGTGCTGTGGGTGCAAATTTCCTGTGTGCCAGAATAGTCGGTGGCGATCACTGGGCGGGCGTATCCTAGCGCATAGGCGGGGATGTAACCGAACCCCTCCGCGCGATGCGGGGAAACGATGCAGTCGGCGCGCTTGATCAAGGCAAGTAGATCGTTGAAAGGCAACAAACGCTCGTCGATGATCACGCGTGCGTCCCGCCGCGCAATCCTTCTGATCGTTTGCATCTGCCGGTTCGGATCACCCCAATGACACGGATCAACAGGGGTGGTTTTAATGACTAAGCGCACATTCGCTGCATTCGGGAACGCCGTCAGAAACGCGTTCACTGCCGCCAACGGATTTTTGCGTTCGACCGAGGAATGCGCATCGAAACACATCAGTATTACATGGTGTCCGGCGTTTACTCCGTATTCTCCCATGTTGGATGCTTGCAGTTCCGGCAGGGGAATTCCTTTGCCCACGTTCACGACCGGACAATCGTAGACTTTTTCGTAAATTTTCTGAACATACCGGCTTGGCACCCACACCTCGTCCAGCAATTTTCCGGCTTGCAGGTGCGAACGGGGGAGGGTTTCCAGTTCCCATAACAGAAACCCGATATGCAGGGACTTGTCCGCAGTGCGCATCTGGTGCGCGATATGATCGGCGTTAACGTGGTGCAGCGTCACCGGGCGTTTTAGACGACGGGTGGCCAGACAATCGGCCATGGATGTGGGAATGTTGGCCAATGCGAACGCCTCGGCGCTCATTATGGTATTGCGTGCCAAACCACTTTGGCCATCGCTGATCCCGCGAATGTGCACGATGTTTTCAAATGCGGGTTGGATTGCTGCAGGCTTGACCGAGAGCCTTTTCAACAGGTCTTGCGAGGCCTTACTTGCCCGAAAAATACGTGCGCTATGCAGGGTCAAAATGCGGATCAAGATCACCAGCAATAGCGAAATCCAACATGGCGTTTTCTGCGCTTCTGAGTCGGGCAGAAAAACGCACTCGTCGGCGCGGGTTGCGAGGATCACGGCCAGCTTGAGGCGCCGCCATTCCTCCATCCTGCGGTTAGACCAGCGGGGTTTGTCTATGGTGTCAAACCCAAGGCCGGCGGGGTAAATGATGGCGGTGAAGGGCGTTTTGGTTATTCGGTCCACCTTGGTCAACGTTTCGGCCCACAAACGACGACTTCGGAACCGCAGCGGGACAAGTGCGGGCGAGGGGGCGTTGGCTGCTGTAAACACGACACTGTTGTTCTTGGCGAGGTGCACGGCCAACTGACGCGCTGGCGGTGGGCCATAACCATTCGGGGTGAACTGTCCCAAGATTACATACCTGCCACGCGCGCGGCTTTCAGGCGGGGTTTCCAGAGGAATAGAATCAAGTGTTAGGGATTGATCAAAAAGCACGAAAACCTCGGGGTTGTTGCGGTCATTAACCGCGAACTACCGTAATATTTGGTTAATATGTCCGCGCCCCCTTCAATTATTCAGCTTTAGGGTTTAGATTGGTCAGTGGCGGGTGCTGACCTTCTCGTGAGAGGCCTACATCCTAGTGGCCTTAAATCTTTGAAAGGGAGCTGGCTCTGTGACTGGTCGTGGCCTAACACACCCGGTGCCCACCTGTGTACGCAGGTTCACAAGGATAAGATCCCTCCACGGTCGAGACGGGCCCGCCACATGATTTCCGAACAAAAAGCTGATGCTCGCAAGCTGGGTTTTGAGCGCCGCAAGGCCGCCCACGCGGCCTGTGGCGATTGCGCCAGCCAAGCCACCGAACACCTGCTGTCCTATCTTGCTGATAAGGGCGAGGGGCTGGTTATTTCGGGGTACATGCCTATCCGCACAGAGATTGATGTACTGCCAGCGATGGAGGCATTGCACGGGCTTGGCCACCGGATTTGTGTGCCTGTTATCGTGCGCCCCGGCCTGCCGTTGTCGTTTCGCGAATGGACACCGAGTTGCGAGATGGTTAGCGGGCCGTTTGGGGCCAAAGTGCCAGCGGGTGGTGACTGGTTGTCGCCCGAGGTGTTGGTCGTACCACTGGTCAGGTTCGATATGCAGGGATTCCGATTGGGCTATGGCGGCGGATATTATGACCGCTCGCTAGAATTGCTCCGGAACAAGAAACCGACCTTGGCGGTGGGTTATGCCTATTCCGGCCAGATGGGCGATGTGCCTGTCGAAGTCACCGATCAGCGGTTAGACGCGATGGTAACTGAAAGCGGCGTTAACGAATTTACCGTCTAGGTGAGCGCTGATTGGGCGCGCAGTAGAATTACGGCGTCAGGGCCTCAATTGGTTCAAATAGACTTAATCGAAGTGAATTTGCCACAAAGTTGACTGCGGTAGGCCAAAGGACGGCCATAGGAATCATCTAGAACATAAGAGAGCAGGGAGTAACAATCGCGTCAGTAAACCGTATCCTGCTCAGCTCATGCCGGCACTATTTTGTCCTTGTATGTGAAATTCAACCGTGTGCCATCGCCCTACACTATGGCACACGGTTGGTCACATTAAGGATGATGCGCAATGGCGTTAGTTTCGCCTGAACATTTGCCGCAACGCTATTGCGAACAGGCCGACGCCAAGTACTGCATAACTTAACAATACAGTGATCGCGGCAAAGGGTTGAAGTGCTCCGATGAAGGTCGAGAGTATTACCGATGTGCTAACGAATACCGCAGATACTGTAAAGAAGCTGCGCCAGCGGTAGGTGGGTGGCGTGATCGCGGGCAGCGGTGTGCGGCGCGAGGTTTTCAGACTTTTGATGAACAACAACGTTAGCACAACGTAAAGGACGAGCACTGCGATGTGCCCTGCCGCGCCCGGGTATTTGCTTGTGCTGATGGTTCCCAAGAACACATATTGCAGCACCATCACGCCCAGTATCCACCGGAATTGCGCTTTATTTGGCAGCAACTGTTGCATGCTAAAGTGGTCTAGGCCGCGCTTGCGCCACAAGAAAATGAACACAGCTACGACCGTGATATTCACCACACCAACCGCCAGCGCCATGGCGGCTGAGGGCATGTTGATGGATTGGAACAGTCCCGCGACCACCGCCAATATGATCAGGGGTTTACCGGTTGTTAACCTTGCAACGTCATTCGTTGATCCGGTATCGCGTGTTAGGGCAACTTCACCCAGAACGATGGGGATGATGAAGGCGAACACCGGATGCCAGAACAGCACCAGCACGAGGGTTTCGATCACGCCAACTTCGGACAGCAAGATCGGGGGTGGTTCGCTCCATCCTGCCCAAAGGACACCGGTTGCGTACGCCTCGTACATGCCGAACAGAGCGCCGGCGAGGAACAGTGTGTGGAAACGCGGCTTGCCATAGCGGTAGACCAGATAGGCAAAGACCAGAATGTGGATGGCGTATAGCGGTGTGACCATCACCATGCCCCAGATGCCCAAGATTGGTAGGAACGGGAAGGGGGTGGAGCCGGATATGACCTCGGCAAAGAACGTCGGGAAAACGCCGAGCGTTACCCAGAATAGCAGTTTGGTTTTGAATGTCGGGTTTTCCACACTTACCTCCAAACGGTTTTCAGCCACTCGGCGATCTCGTGAATACATGCGTTGCTTTGCGGGATGACTTTGCACAGGCTGACGAAGGCATGAATTTGGCCCTCGTACTGGATATGTTTAACCTCGACCCCTTCGGCGGCAAGGCGTTCAGCATACATGTCCCCGTCGTCGCGCAGTGGGTCAAAACCGCCGGTGACGATGCAGGCTTTAGGCTGGTCGGCTACGGTTTCCCTGAGTGCGGGGGAAAGTTTGATATCCTCGATGTCTTCAGGGCCACGCGTGTACAGATCTAGGAAATACTGCATCCGGGCTTTGGGCAGGATGTAGGCTTCGCGTAGTTCTTCCATCGAATCTGTAATCATGCGCCCATCCAGTGCCGGATAGATTAAAACTTGCAGATCGGGCGTTCGTTCACCGTTTATAGCGGTTTGCTGGCAGACCACGGCGGCAAGGTTGCCGCCCGCGCTATCCCCGCCAACGCCGATACGTTCGGGATCGCCGCCAAGGGTGGTGGCGTTGGTGCGCACCCACTTATAAGCAGCAATCGCATCGAGCGGAGCTGCAGGGAACTTGTGTTCAGGGGCCAGACGGTAATCGACCGCGATAACGATGCAGTTTGACCATTTGGCGAGCTTGCCACAAATTCCGTCATGGCTGTCGAGATCACCCTGAACCCAACCGCCGCCGTGGAAATAAACCAATACTGGCCGTGGGCGATGTTTGGCAGGGCCACTGTAAATGCGGGCATTCAAGGGGCCATCTGCGCCGTCTATCTGAATGTCTTCTTTGCGGAACAATTCGGGGCTGGGTTCGTCGAACAGTTTAACGCCCTGAATAGTTAATTTCCGGCTTTCCTCCACCGTGGGTGTAACCCCGACAGGCCGTGTTGCCGATGCAAACCGTCCAACCGCTTGGGCTTTAACATCGAGCGTTCGGTGCCCCAGCGTTTCGCGTCGCCCAAAGTATTCCAGTTTCATCACAGGTTCTGGAAGGTAGGCTGTGATCAGCGCCCACAGTATAGCAACTTTGCCCATGTTCAGCTCTCCCGGGTTGTCGTTTCGGGAAGGCTACAGGGGGGCGGCTGCGGGCGCAAGATGGGCTTACTTCGGTGCCATCCGGATCGCGCCGTCAAGGCGGATAACATCACCGTTGAGCATCGGGTTTTGTGCAATATGCGCCACCAGCGCGGCATATTCCGACGGATCGCCAAGGCGGGAAGGGAAAGGAACCTGCGCACCGAGCGCGGCTTGCACCTCCTCGGGCATTCCTGCCAGCATTGGTGTCATAAACAAACCGGGGGCGATGGCCATAACGCGGATACCGCTGCGCGACAGGTCGCGGGCCATGGGAATGGTCATCGCGGCGACTCCGCCTTTGGATGCTGCATAGGCGACTTGGCCGATCTGCCCCTCGAAGGCTGCGACGGAGGCGGTGTTGATGATCACGCCGCGCTCGCCGTCGTCGTTCAACGGGTCAGCCTTGGTCATGCCTGATGCGGCTTGGCTGGATACGTTGAACGTGCCGATCAGGTTAACGCCAATGGTTTTGGCGAAAAGATCCGGCTGGTGGTAATTGCCGTCACGGTCCACGGTTTTGGCTGCAAACGCGATGCCCGCGCAGCTGACACAAATGCGTTCCTGTCCGTGTATTTGGCGCGCTTGTGCGAACGCAACCGAGACACTTTCGACGTCTGACACATCCACCTTGCAAAACAATCCACCGATTTCTTTGGCCACCTGCTTGCCGCGCTCTGCGTTCATATCGAAAATCGCGACGCGCACGCCTTGGTCGGCCAAGGCCCGCGCTGTTGCTTCGCCAAGACCCGATGCACCGCCTGTTACGACGGCGGCGATTTTGTTGGAAAGCTTCATGCTGGCACCTCGATCGCGATCGCCGTACCTTCACCGCCACCGATACAAATCGCGGCCATGCCTTTGGTTTTGCCGTGATGCTCCAACGCGTGCAGCAGCGTCACAATGATCCGTGTACCCGAAGCACCAATAGGATGGCCCAGCGCGGTTGCCCCGCCGTTAATGTTCATCTTGTCGCGTGAAATGCCCATCTCAAGCATGAAAGCCATCGGGACAACGGCGAAGGCTTCGTTAACCTCCCAGATGTCCACGTCCTCCACGGCCCAGCCGATACGTTCCATCAACTTGTTCGCGGCAGGGACGGGGGCGGTGGTGAACCAGCCCGGTTCCTGCGCGTGACTGCCATGGCCCAGAATACGGGCGCGAATGGTTAACCCGCGCTCTTTGGCTTCGGATTCCCGCATCATCACGATTGCCGCGGCACCGTCGGAAATAGAAGAGGCATTCGCTGCGGTAACCGAGCCGTCCTTTTTGAACGCAGGACGCAGTGTTGGAATTTTCTCTGGTCGCGCGTTACCGGGTTGTTCGTCAACCGTGACCGCAACGTCGCCCTTGCGCGTCTTGATCGTGACCGGAGTCACCTCTGCGTCAAACGCCCCGCTTTCAATCGCTTCAACTGCGTTCGACAAGGATTTCAACGCATAAGCATCCTGATCTTCGCGTGTGAACTGATACTTTTCGGCGCAATCCTCGGCAAATGAACCCATCAGGCGGCCTTTTTCGTAAGCATCTTCCAGCCCGTCGAGGAACATGTGATCGATTACGGCCCCATGCCCAATCCGCGCCCCTTCGCGCATTTTCGGCAGTAGGTAGGGGGCGTTTGTCATGCTCTCCATGCCGCCAGCAACCACGATTTTACCGTTGTCGGCCAGCAGTTGATCATGCGCCGCCATCACGGTTTTCATGCCCGAGCCACACATTTTGTTCAGCGTTGTTGCCGGCACTTCTTGGCCTAAACCACCCGCAAAACCGGCTTGGCGCGCAGGGGCTTGTCCTTGGCCAGCTGGCAGAACGCAACCCATCAGCAGTTCGTCTACATCCGTTGGGTCAACGCCACCGCGATCAAGTGCGGCGCGGATCGCCTCTCCGCCAAGATCGGCGGCAGTGGCACCGGATAACGCGCCTTGGAAACCACCCATTGGGGTGCGGGCGGCGCCGACGATTACGATTGGGTCAGACATGGTAGTTCTCCTGTTAACTGAACGGTTGATCAGTTTTATCGCCAAGCAACCGAGGCGTCTAGTAGGACGTCACGTCTTGGGCGTAGTTTCAAAACCGTTAAACCGGTTTAACGGTTTTGATTCCCAAAAAAATTACGCACAGTTTCGCAATCAATCCCCTTGCGCCCCGCGCTCGCGATAAGGCGTGGTCGAAAAATGCATCCGGTAGCATTTGGAAAAATGCGAG
>JAGLUD010000134.1 GCA_023134935.1 Paracoccaceae bacterium
TCCGTTCCGATCTGTCACCCGACCCAATCTGCCCTTTGCGCGCAGCGGAGCGTTCATCATCAACTTTTTGACGTTCGAGATCGTAAAGGCGCGTGCGCAATACCTGCATCGCTTTCGCACGGTTTACGTGTTGAGACTTCTCGGACGACGTTACGATAATCCCTGTAGGAAGGTGGGTAATTCGCACGGCAGAATCCGTAGTATTCACGTGCTGCCCGCCAGAACCCGAAGCGCGCATTGTGTCGATGCGAATATCTGTAGCAGGGATGTTGATATCTACGTCATCGGCCTCCGGCAACACAGCAACCGTAGCAGCCGAAGTATGAATTCGCCCCCCCGATTCAGTCGTTGGCACACGTTGCACACGATGTACGCCGGATTCGAATTTCATAACCGCAAAAACGCTGTCGCCTTTGACGTTCACGATCACCTCTTTGTATCCACCAACGTCAGAAGAAGCTTCTTCGACGATCTCGAACTTCCAGCCACGGCTTTCACAAAACCGCTGGTACATGCGCAGCAGATCACCGGCAAACAATGCCGCTTCGTCGCCACCTGTCCCGGCGCGGATTTCCAAGATTGCGGGGCGGCGGTCTGCATCATCTTTCGGAATAAGCGCCAGTGTGATCGCCCGCTCGGCGCCTGGTAACTTGTCCTTGATCTCCTGTAGTTCTTCTTGCGCCAGCTCCCGCATTTCGGGGTCGTCAAGCATTGCTGTGGCCTCGACCTGTGCCTCCAAATAACCTTGGTAGGCGTCTATCTGTTCCACCACGGGTCTCAACTCGGAATACTCGCGACCAAGGGAGGCCAGTTCGCTAGCTTCAGCGCCGCCGGACAGTTTCGCCTCGATAAACGCGAAGCGTTGCCGGATCATTTCCAGTTTGTCAGATGCAATCATTTTAAAGCCGTATTACTGTTCGAACGATTGAAGTGTGTTAACCCATGCCAACACACGCTTTTCGTTCGAGCCAAGATCATCATAGCCGAACCGAGACTGCGAATAGATAGCAATCGTAGAATTCCCACCGTTCAGATCAATGAACTTAACCGAAACGTAATCAGGTAAATTGAGACCCGGGCTACGTTGAACATAAGTCATCCAGCCTTCTTCGGGCGAACCGGCGATACGAATAGTTTTAGACTGGCTCAGCACGTAATCATCAAACGCTTTGGCCATCAGGGTTGGATTAACCGTATAAACCGGCGACGGTACGTCAACGAATTCTTCGGTCAACGCAGGCGGAGCCATGCGGAAACTATGGGGTTGAACCGTTTGTGGGGCCGTTAACGGGTCCACATGCCAAACCGCAGCGTCGTGTTCCACCGTGCTGACAAAATAAAACAGGCCGCCAGCAGCCCCGACGGTTAGAAAAATCAAAAAAATCGCCATACGGACCATGATAATTATGCTGCGTTATCCGCAGCCTCCTGCTCAGCTTCAATAATTTTTGCTTTGGCTTCGACCATTTCTACAATGTGGTCAACCATATCGGCATTATCCCGTTTATGGTCCTGTTTACCAGCCAAATATACCATTCCCGATCCGGCTCCTCCGCCAGTGAAACCAACATCGGTCATTAATGCCTCTCCGGGGCCGTTAACCACACAGCCGATAATCGACAGACTGACAGGCGTGTGGATGTGCGCAAGCCGGTTTTCCAGCTCGGCAACGACCTTGATCACATCGAACCCTTGGCGTGCACACGATGGGCAAGAGATGATGTTCACACCGCGGTGCCGCAGCCCCAAGGACTTCAGAATTTCAAAACCGGCCTTAACTTCTTCAACTGGATCAGCAGAAAGCGAGACCCGAATTGTATCACCAATTCCCATCCACAGAAGGTTACCCAAACCGATGGCCGATTTGACAGTGCCGGAAACCAGCCCCCCCGCCTCGGTTACTCCTAGGTGGATCGGCGCGTCCGTCAGATCCGCCAAGCCTTGGTAGGCCGCCGCGGTCATGAAAATGTCGGATGCTTTCAGTGAAATTTTATAGTTTTGGAAATCGTTATCCTCAAGAATACGAATATGGTCCATGCCACTTTCGATCATCGCGTCAGGGCACGGCTCGCCGTATTTATCAAGCAGATGTTTTTCCAACGAACCCGCGTTCACACCAATCCGGATGGCGCAACCATGGTCTTTCGCAGCCTTGATAACTTCGCGCACACGTTCCGGCGAACCGATGTTACCCGGATTAATCCGTAAACAGGCAACGCCTGCCTCGGCAGCCTCGATTGCGCGTTTATAGTGGAAGTGAATATCCGCCACGATTGGCACAGGGCTGGCTTTAACGATCTCGGCCATGGCAGCTGTGGATGGCACATCAGGGCACGAGACACGAATAATGTCCGCGCCCGCCTCAGCACAGGCATCAATCTGCGCGATCGTTGCTTTCGCATCCGACGTTAACGTATTGGTCATAGTCTGCACGGTAATAGGCGAGTCCCCACCAACCGGCACGTTGCCTACATGAATGACACGGCTTTTCCGGCGTTCGATATCGCGCCATGGACGAATAGGGTTGTGCGACATACGCGAGTTCCAATTTATGCATTGTTTCTTAGGAAATTATTAAGGCCGATCACCACCATTGTCACCCTATCTGGTGGAAGACTATTGGTTCAGGCGTGCCACGTTTTGGCTTCGCCACGCTTCAGCCGCAACTTGCAGCGCAACGGAAGGGGTGGCAACCTCTGCCATGGTTGCCGCAACGGAGGTTGGCAAAAGTGCGATATCACGCACGACGGCGTCGGAATTGCTGAGCGGGCCATATGCCTCGTCATCAACCATCACGTAAACATATGTTGCATTTCCTGCCCGCAAATAAGCCGTCGGTGCGTCGCTTGGCAGCGAGTACTGTTCGCCGGCAGCAAGGATTTTCTCAAATATAATCGTGCCGTTTTCTTGATAAACTCGCACCCACGCCTCTTGTACCGCAACGATGCTTACGCTTGGAATATACGGCGTTTCACTAACGCGCGGGGAGCCTTCGGTAACCGCGGCCACCTCGATTTCAATCAGGTCGGCTTCTTTGATCGCGGCAACCGTTGCGTCTTTCGCATCAGGGTTAATCGCGAAAATCGGGCCATCACGTGGTTGAACCACTGGAACGTCCAATTCGCGGCGCGAATAAAGGATCGACGGATCGGCGGCCAATTCGATACTAGACGCAAGGAAACCATCCGAGCCGTTAAGGCGTGCGCCACCTAGATTATCCGGCTCGAAAGCAACCATCGGATTATCCTCGATTGGCGCAAATTCGACACGTTGGATGTCTTGTAAAACAAACCACGCGCCGTAGCCCAAGACAGCAATCACGGCAGCCAACACCACTGCAGGACCGGCGGCTGCAACCGTTGCACCAGCTGTGCTGGTTCGCCCATCAACGCCATTCCCCGGCATATTCGGGGTCCAGGATTGTGGATCAGTTATAGGTTGCAGGTCGTTCTTTTTCTTCTTCGCCGGCACCCCGCCCAGTTCAACGCTTGCACTTTGGAACCGTGCCTCGACGCAGAAACGGGCGAATGTAACTTCTGGATCCAACTCCAGATAACGCGCATAGGAACGAACGTAACCAGCCACAAAACTCGCGTTAGGAAAGACCGAAACATCGCAATTCTCAATCGCGGAAATATACGCAGCCTTAACGCGCAATTCGCGTTGCACATCCAGCAAAGACTTGCCCAACGTGGCACGCTCACCGCGCAGCTCGTCACCCAGCTTCCGCTCGAAAGAGTCGAAACCGCCAAGGGTCATATTTGAGGGCGTGTTGCTCATTAGCCTGCTTGTATAATTGTAGCCTCGGTGCGTATTTACCCCAACGCCACGAAATCACAAGGGTTCCATGGCGTTAGTGGTTAATTTATATCACCTTTTTGTGAATTTGTGCAGGAAAAATTAACCTACCCGCGAAGGCTTGACTTACTTTATTCAAAAAGTGGCGGTTTTACGCCTATGCGCTAAGCTCTATGCGGTTCAATTCGCACCGCTGCCAAAGGGAGTCGAGCGCCTGCACGAGGTGATCCATCATTTGTGGATTATGAACAGGTGACGGTGTGAACCGCAGTCGTTCAGTGCCCCGTGGGACTGTCGGGAAGTTGATCGGCTGTACGTAAATTCCGAAATCTTCCAAAAGGCGATCCGACAGGCTTTTGCACTTCACCGGATCGGCAACAAGCACCGGAACGATGTGGCTATTGTTTTCCATAACCGGTAGTCCCAGCGCTTTCAGGCGCATTTTCAAGACTTTAGCTGCATCTTGTTGTGCATCGCGCAGCTCCTGATGTTCTTTCAGGTACCTAACGGAGGCCGCAGCCCCTGCCGCAACAGCTGGTGGGAGCGAGGTCGTAAAAATGAATCCGGGCGCGTAGGAGCGAACCGCATCCGCCATTTTGGCCGATGTCGCAATATACCCACCCATAACGCCATAGGCCTTGGCCAGCGTGCCGTTAATAATGTCGATCCTATCCATCAATCCATCGCGCTCAGAAACGCCACCCCCGCGTGGGCCATACATGCCAACCGCATGCACTTCATCGATATAAGTCAGCGCATTAAACTCGTCCGCGAGATCACAAACCGCTTCGATTGGACCGAAATCCCCGTCCATGGAATAAATCGACTCGAATGCTATCAATTTGGGGCGATCTTTATCAACTGATCCCAAAAGCTCCCGCAAGTGATCCAAATCGTTATGACGCCAAATATGCTTCTCGCAACGGCCATGACGCACACCTTCGATCATGGAGGCGTGATTGAACTCGTCCGAGAAAATCACCAGATCGGGGAACAGCTTTGGTAAGATCGACAACGTCGCTTCGTTGGCAATATAGGCGGATGTAAAGATCAACGCCGTTTCTTTTTGGTGCAAGTCAGCGAGCTCGCGCTCTAGTTCTTTGTGAAAAATTGTTGTGCCAGAAATGTTCCGCGTTCCACCAGAACCTGCGCCGGCAATCCGAAGCACACGTTCCATCGCCTCAATAACGACGGTGTTTTGCCCCATGCCCAAGTAATCATTGCCACACCAGACCGTGATATCTTGCTTCTCGCCATCGGGCCGCGTCCAGACGGCATGCGGGAACGCACCCCTCTCTCGGCAAATGTCAGTAAACACGCGATATCGTCCTTCATCGTGAAGGGCGTTTATAGCTGTATCCAGTTGGGCATCGTAGTTCATTGCTGCACTCCAAACACATTCATAATGCTATATACTTGAAGTTCTGACAACTCCTTACATTACAAATCGACGCAGGGATGAAGGATTGTTTCCAACCATGCAAGTCAATTCTATGCGTTCTGGCGATTTTTACTAGTAAATATACCGAATCTGATCCGCCCAATACCGTTCCACCACGCGTAAATGTGTGTTCACCGAACCCAACGATTCCCTATTTAACGTTGATGCCGCGACCAATCCATCGGCTTGGCGAGCGAACATTTCGGACAAGGCCTCCCGAATTTTACGCCCCTTATCCGTCAACCGCACCCGCACTGAACGCCGATCCACAGCACATTTTTCATGGTGCATGTACCCGGATTCAACTAGCTTTTTTAGATTATACGACACATTTGAGCCCTGATAGTACCCGCGCGATTTCAATTCGCCCGCTGAGACTTCTTGTTCGCCGATGTTAAATAACAACAAACCTTGCACAGAGTTGATATCAATCAGTCCCAGCCGTTCAAACTCGTCTTTAACGACATCCAGTAGCAACCGGTGCAGCCGTTCCAGCCGCCCGAGCGTATCAAGATACGTCGACAGGTTATCCGACGCGTCTTGTTCTTTAACAGCCGTCTGCATATTCATTCTCTGGCCTCCAATACATTTCACTGCATCGGTTCTGGCACTACGAATCGCAACAAGAGGTTAAATATTCGAAATTTAGTAGAATAATTTTAAGCGATTTTATGGAAATCTTGAATCACTTCGATGATTTTCACGTGCTCGACAGGTGGTGCAGACTGGCGAGACATCCAGACGTAGAGATCCTGATCGTTCTCGTTCAACAAGGCTTCGTACAGCTCAAGCGTTTCGGCCGAAAGCTTCGCGATTTCCGTGTCTGAATACGGCCCGAGGATCATGTCCATTTCTTTCGTTCCACGACGCCAGCTTCGCATTTGCAGGCGTTTGATACGGTTTTCGGGGGTTTCGGTCATGGGGTTCTCCTTCGAATTACGGTTTGCACCCAATCCTCGATATGTGCAACCTTGTTCCAACATTACTTTCGGAGCCTTTCATGCCCTTCATCGCCGACGCGCTTTCCCGTGTAAAACCCTCGCCAACTGTGGCGGTATCGACCAAAGCGCGTGAATTAAAAGCGGCGGGCATGGATGTCATTGGCCTTGGCGCCGGTGAACCGGATTTCGACACGCCTGACAACATCAAATCCGCTGCTGTTGACGCCATCCAGCGAGGCGAAACCAAATACACCGCACCAGACGGAATTCCAGAACTGAAGTCGGCCATTTGTGCCAAGTTCCGCCGCGAAAACGAGTTGGATTACGCCCTTCCGCAAGTTATGGTTTCCACAGGTGGAAAACAGGTTTTATTCAATGCGTTAATGGCGACCCTTAATCCAAAAGATGAGGTTATAATACCGGCCCCGTACTGGGTCAGCTACCCCGACATGGTGCGCCTTTGTGGCGGTGAACCGGTGATCATCGAAGCCCCGATCGAAGCCCATTTCAAGATCACACCGGAACAGTTGGAGGCGGCCATCACGCCCAACACCAAGTGGTTCATTTTCAACTCTCCTTCCAACCCGACCGGGGCCGGGTATTCGCGTACAGAGTTGAAGGCGTTAACAAATGTTCTTCTACGCCATCCCCACGTCTGGATCATGTCCGATGACATGTATGAACATATAGTCTACGCCCCGTTTGAATTTTGCACTCCCGCACAGGTGGAGCCGGCGCTTTATGATCGTACATTGACGGTGAACGGAGTGTCCAAGGCTTACGCGATGACCGGCTGGCGGATCGGATATGCGGCAGGTCCGGAAGTATTAATCAAAGCCATGACCAAGGTGCAGGGACAATCGACGACCAACCCGTCGTCCATCAGTCAATGGGCAGCGGTAGAGGCCTTAAACGGCCCGCAGGATTACATCGCCACCAGCCGAGTTGCCTTCGAGCGGCGGCGGAATTTGGTGGTGGGCTTGCTGGGCAAAATCGATGGAATCGAATGCCCCACACCCGAAGGCGCGTTTTACGTTTATCCTTCCATTAAAGGATTAATAGGAAAGGCGACGCCGTCTGGCACCACGATCAGCAACGACGAAGTTTTTGCCACTGCGCTGCTGGAATCCGAAGGCGTAGCGGTTGTGTTCGGGGCTGCCTTTGGGCTGTCACCCAATTTCCGAATAAGCTATGCGACATCTGACGAATTATTGACCGAGGCTTGCGCCCGAATTGCCCGTTTCTGCAAAGGATTAACTTGATGTTTGATCGCCCGACCCTCTATTTTCGCCGTAAGGACAACGGCGCTGCGGTGTACCGTATCGAAGCGGGGGAACATGCGCGGCTTGATATGCAACAAGTCGCGATTTTAAAACAGAATGGCGAGGTTAAACCGTCAGGAAAACAAGAACCGACAGCGCTTGAATTGACCGAGATCGCCGAGTGGCATAGTGCCCGTAAAGCGGAACAGAAAACCCGAGATGCAGCGCGGGTGGACCAGTTGGTTGGCGATATGAACGCCATTGCGCAATGGGTGCAAGCGAATGCTAATGACAAGCAGGTTGCGCAATCTTCCCAACCTATACTGATGGCCATGCATGATTTAAGGTCCACGCTGGTCCGACGATTATCTGATCTGGGCAAGTAGTAAAACGCACTTCAAGCATATAAATCTAAACAATTCCGGAGATCTCATGCCAAATTCATCGAACCAGCCGTCGGAGCCAACAAAGCTTAACACAAAGGGCGCTGTCATCTGGGCTGCTGTGGTTGGAATAATAACCCTTGGCCTCGTTTTCTGGATATTGGGCAGCCAAAGCTTCGCGGTCCGTTTGATCGCAGGCGTCGCTGGTGGCGTGGCTGTCGCCATGTCATCATATCGGAAATCCGTCAAAACAGGATCGAAATTCGATGCACAGGACGGTGGCGAGTCCAAGTAATACTGGGCGTTAACTTTTGCCTGAATGCTTTAATTTCTCCATACACAACCCGTACACAACCCGTGCACAAATCGTATGTACGATACATGGCGCGGCCGGTTAACCTTTTCCCTTCCACAACGATAGATAGATCGCCATACTGATCGCTTCATAGAGGGCTTATATGAACGACATAGTAATTCCAGAAATCACAATCTCTCTAAGGGATCTGGTGAACGCTATACTGTTGTATCTGGCGTGCTTGGGCGTAGTTATGGTGGCCTCGAGATATCGGGAATGGCTGAAGGCAGCGATTTGGCGCAGGGGGTCGATTTACTGGATACTTACCGTCATCTCGGTCGCCGTATTTCTGCCCGCCATTTGGGAGACGTTAAGAATCGTCACGGGAAATGGCAATATATTCGACAGAAATCCACGCAAATATGTAATGCTTTTTGCCACAATTACAGGGCCGCTCTTTATCATTTGGCGAATGTACATCGCGCATTATCAAACGAATACGGCTGAAGAGGACTCAATTACAGAGCGCGTTGACAAGGCCATTGATTCCCTTGGAAGCGTTGAGGTCGCCAAAAAGGATGCTGAAGCCCCACCCGAACCAAATATCAAAGCCCGACTTGCTGCGATATATTCACTAGAACGCGTCGCGCAAGAAAGTCCGCGCAGCCACGTGAAGATCATGGAAACGCTGTGCCTCTATATTCAGAGCAATAGCAAGGCAGACACGGCAACATTACTGCCTGAAAATAGCCAGCACAGTGTTGCTGCGTGGAGGGAAAGAGTTCCACCTGTACGGATCGATATCCAAGCCTCTATCGATGTGATTGCGAGGCGGAATGATGCCCAAATTCTCAACGAAATAACTGAAAAGTACACGCTGGATCTCCGCGAATGTAATTTGCAGCGTGTTAACTTCAGAACCGGGAAATTCGATCTAGCATCTATGGAGGAATGCCATCTGGATTTCGCGCAGATGGACGGCGCAGAGTTAAACGGAGCGGTGTTGAATAGAGCAACGCTCAACGGGGCCAAACTCGAGGGGGCGAGGCTTAACGGTGCGGAGCTAAACGGCGCTAAGTTAAACGAGGCAAATCTCGATCGGGCGGAACTCAACGGGGCTAAATGCAATGGCGCCGAGCTGAACGGCGCAATGCTTAGGCTGGCTAAACTTAACGGAGCGGTGCTTGTCGGGGCCAAACTTCATGGTGCGGATCTAAATGGCGTCGCAATTAATCGAGCGGTGGCGAACGGGGCAGATTTACGCGGAGCGAAGCTCAATGGTGCAATGCTTAAAGAAGCTGTGCTAAATCAGGTGATGTTCAACGGAGCCGAACTCAACGGAGCCGAGCTGAACCGGGCGGCGCTAAATCGGGCAGTGCTGATTGGAGCGGAACTCAACGGGGCCAAACTCGACGGTGTGAATTTTAGTGGGGCGAACATGGAACGCGCTGCGGTTAAATCTACGGATCTTTCGGGTGCAGTTCGCCTATCTGAAATGCAGCTCAACGCTTTGTTTGGCGATCAATCGACCACCTTACCTGCGGGCATGAAGCGGCCCGATGGATGGCCCGAAGATGATCTCGACTACTCGGAATTTTACACACAGTGGCAGGCCGCTAAAAAAGAAGCCGGTTTACCCTAACACCAAACCGTTGCATAAGCCTCGAAGAACAAATCCAACCAACGAGTGAAGCCATGCATGACATCCGTATGATCCGCGAAAACCCCGAAGCTTTTGATGCGGGCCTTGCCCGTCGCGGTTTGTCTGCGATGTCGTCTGAAATTCTAGAAATTGATGGTGTACGTCGTGCCAAAATCCGCGCGGCCGAGGAAGCCTTGGCTGAACGTAATTCAGCCAGCAAATTGGTTGGTGCGGCTAAAGCTAAGGGCGACGAGGCTGAATTTGAACGGCTGCGCGCCTTGGTTGGCGACAAGAAGGCCGAGATTGCAAAGCTGGAAGAGGAATCCAAGGCTGAAAGTTCGCGGCTGAATGAATTGCTAATGGGCATTCCAAATATTCCAGCCGAGGATACGCCTGATGGCGCAACCGAAGATGACAATGTCGAAGTAAAGAAACACGGCGCCCTACGTAATTTCGCATTTGATCCTAAGGAGCATTACGAAATTGCAGGAGCCGCCACAGGGCTTAATTTTGAACTGGCGGCGAAGCTGTCGGGGTCTCGGTTCGTTGTTCTTAGCGGCGCAATGGTTCGCCTGCACCGCGCTTTGGCGCAGTTCATGCTTGATACACATATCGACAAAAACGGGCTTACAGAAATGTGGGTCCCTGTGTTGGTGCGCGACGAAGCCATGTATGGCACGGGTCAGTTACCGAAGTTTGCCGAAGACAGCTATCGCACGGAAAACGGCTGGTGGCTCATCCCGACGGCCGAAGTACCTTTGACCAACGTGGTTGCCGGCGAGATCGTTGACGAGGCAACCCTGCCCCGCCGGATGATGGCACACACGCAATGTTTCCGCTCCGAGGCGGGCTCAGCTGGTCGCGACACATCGGGCATATTGCGTCAGCACCAGTTTGAAAAGGTGGAGATGGTCTCGATCACGAAACCCGAGGATAGCGCGGCGGAGTTGGACCGGATGGTTGGCTGCGCCGAGGGCATTCTGGAGGCGTTGAATATACCTTACCGAACTTTGGTTCTATGCACTGGCGACACCGGCTTTGGCATGCGTCAGACATTCGACATCGAGGCGTGGTTGCCCGGGCAAAATACCTATCGCGAGATCTCGTCTTGCTCCGTTGCCGGTGATTTTCAGGCACGACGCATGAACGCACGTTATCGTCCTGAAGGTGGTAAGCCGGAATTCGTGCATACGCTGAACGGATCAGGTTTGGCGATTGGGCGGACATTGATTGCTGTCGTTGAGAATTACCAGCAAGAAGACGGATCCATCGAAATTCCGACCGTTTTGCAGGCGTATATGGGCGGGAACACCGTGATTACGGCAAGCGGAGAGCTGGCTTAATCAGCAGGAAACGGGTCGTGCATTCAGACGCATCGACCTAAGTCTTGGGTTCACTTGAAGGAAACCCAAATGCCTATAATGTTTCACGCACTACCAACCGCCGATGTTCGCGCATTGCAAAACGGCCAATTCGATTTTTACGGACAACCTGCCGAGCGCGCCGTTTCTGATGGCGCTGGGACACCGTGCCGTCATTGCTTGTCAGACACCCCCAAAGGTGCGCAAATGTTGATCGTGGCGTATCGTCCATTTACGGATGATCAGCCATATGCCGAAGTAGGACCGATATTTCTGTGCGGGGATCATTGCGAGCAGTTTGTTGCATCGAGCGCGACGCCACCAGTCCTGCGATCCTCGCCGAATTATTTGATCAAAGGGTACGGATCCGACGACCGTATCGTGTACGGAACGGGAATAATCGTCGCGCCAGACAGCATGGCGGCAGCCTGCGAGAATATCCTCACCGATAACAAAGTTGCGTATATCCATGTTCGTTCCGCCCGAAATAACTGCTATCTGTGTAAGGTCAGCCGCACGACGCAATAAGCATGGTATTTTCGACTCACATTTAGACGAAACGTTCCGGTCGCCTTTGCTGGTTCTAGACTAGCCCTCCGGTTCTGCCTAAGAAGGGTGGGAACGAACAATCAAGGGCTGATGTTATGCGTATTCTTATCACCAATGACGACGGCATAACCGCGCCGGGTCTAGCTGTAATCGAAGCAATAGCAGCCGATCTGGCGGGGCCGGACGGCGAGGTTTGGGTCGTAGCGCCTGCGTTTGAACAATCCGGCGTTTCGCATTGCATTTCCTATATCCGCCCGATGATGTTGCAAAAAATGGGCGAGCGGCGCTTTGCCGTTGAGGGTTCCCCTGCCGATTGCGTTTTGGCAGGCCTGTTCGAGGTACTGAAGGACAACCCGCCGGATTTGATCTTGTCAGGGGTCAACCGTGGCCATAACGTCGCCGAGGATACGCTTTACTCAGGCACCATCGGGGGCGCAATCGAGGCCACTCTGCACGGTTTCAAAGCCATTGCCATGTCCCAGTATTACAGTCGCGACAACGCCACCATGGATGACCCGTTCGAGGCCGCGCGCGTCCACGGAGCCGGTATTTGCCGCCGTTTATTGGCAGATGCGAAGTGGCATGATCAGCCTTACGGCGTGTTCTATAACATCAACTTCCCCCCGGTTCCTGCGGATCAAACCAAAGGTGTTAAGGCGACAGTTCAGGGGCAGCGGCCCAAGGGATCATTCGGAGTTGAGCCCCATGTGGCCCCCAACGGACGGCGGTACTTGTGGATTTCGGCCAACCCTGAAAATGCCAGCGCCCCCAAAGGGTCAGATGCGCGGGAAGCCGCCGAGAACTGGATCACCGTTACCCCGCTTCGTGCCGATATGACGGCCCACGATGTGGTTTCAGACTTGTCGGAGCTATTTTAGGCCATGAACCTCGACGAACAACGTATGCAGTTTATTCTGACGCTTCGCAGCAGAGGGATTTCGGATTCAGCAGTTCTGGCGGCGATGGAAAGCACGCCGCGCGATGCGTTTCTTGAGGGTATCTTCAAAGAACGCGCTTACGAGAACCGGCCCCTACCAATCGGGCGCGGTCAAACAATCAGCCAGCCATCCGTGGTGGCGCAAATGACCGAAGCGTTGGAATTGAATAATCGTTGCAAAGTGTTAGAGGTAGGAACGGGATCTGGGTATCAGGCTGCGATCCTCTCAAAACTGGCGCGTCGCGTTTATACGGTGGAACGCCACCGCCCCTTGGCACGAGCTGCACGAGCGTTATTTCAAGAGCTTGATTACAGCAACATCACCGTTGTCACGGGCGATGGATCACTTGGACTGCCAGAACAAGCGCCCTTTGATCGCATCCTTCTGACAGCCGCTGCTGAAGACCCGCCCGCCAATCTATTGGCGCAGCTAAAACCCGGTGGAATCATGGTTTTACCCGTCGGGCAGACGGACACTGTGCAAGCGATGATAAAGGTGGTAAAAACCGATAACGGCTTGGAATATACCGAGCTTGGAGAGGTCCGGTTCGTCCCCTTACTTGAAGGGGTGGCAAAGGACACAGAGCATTGAGTAACGTCTGAAATTCAGGCAAACGAGTATAGGTACAGTTATGAAATACATTGGTAAACGCACCCGGATTGCCGCGATCTTGCTGGCGACCGGTTTTTTGTCGGCATGTGACGGAATCAATATTCCAGAATTCCGCGTCTCCGATTTGGGCTTTTCCACCCCTACCGCCCCCGTTATTGACCGCCCGCTGCCTGACAGTCGGGGCGTAATTACCTATGAAACGTATCAGGTAATGGTTGCCCGCACGGGTGACACTGTTTCTTCGATGGCGCAACGCATCGGCATGTCGCCAGACGAACTTGCGCGCCATAATGGCCTTTCACTCGGCTACGCCCCGCGTATGGGCGAAGTTCTGGCGCTGCCGCGCAATGTCGGCGGCTCTGTCGTTGGCAGCCCATCCGGCTGGACGCCTGATCTGGCAATCACCGCGATTGATACCGCGGCAGGTGGATCAATTCAGGTATCGGAACCGTCGCTTGGTCGCCCTGATGAACCCCTTCGCCACCGTGTTGAATCTGGCGATTCAGCTTATTCCATCGCACGGCTTTATAATGTCTCGGTAACCGCCTTGGCGTCGTGGAACGGCCTTGGCCCAGATCTGGGTGTTCGTATCGGACAAGAACTGATTATCCCTGTGCCGGATACCTCGCGCACAACTGCGGCACCTGTTGCACCTACGGCTACGCCAATTGCATCACCAACTCCTGCCCCTACACCAACACCTCCTGCGACGGTAGCACCGGTGGCGCTTGCGTCGTCAGCCACGGGTTTTGTGAAGCCTGTCGATGGCACGGTTTCGCGCCCCTATAATCCACAAGCTGGTCGTGACAAGAACGACGGTATTGATTACGCCGCCCCTGCCGGGTCAGACGTTCGTGTGGCATCCGATGGCGTTGTGGCACTGGTATCCACTTCGACCGGAGGCCTTGGCACTATTGTGCTGGTGCGCCATGCCAACGACATCCTGACAATCTATGGTCGCGTAGACAAAGTCACCGTTGCCAAAGGCGAGACTGTTCGTCGTGGTCAGGTTATCGGCGTAGTTGCGGCAGGCGATCCTGCAACCATGCACTTCGAGGTTCGCAAAGGCACCGACAGCGTCGATCCAGCGCCGTATTTGCGTTAAATAACGATCCCGCCGATTACTTTGGTAATGGCGGGATTGGTTCCCGTTTCAATTAATGATAGCTGAGCGTCTTCGCACGATTCGTGCCTAGCGTTCAGGAGGGTATTCAGATGGATATCGCGCTCAGCAATGTACTGGCCATCGACTTTGGAACCTCCAATTCTGCGGTTGCCGTGTTTGATAACGGGGTGATCAAACGGTTGCAGATGGAGGATGGTTCCGACACCCTTCCAACCGCAATATTTTTCGACTTTTCGACAGGGGAAACCCGCATCGGGACTCCCGCAAACGACCTTTTGATGAGTGGCGCGGAGGGGCGTTATATGCGCTCTCTCAAGCGGGTGCTCGGAACGTCGTTGATGCGCGAAAAACGCCCGCTGATGGGGAAGTACATCAATTTCTTCGATATCATCGGTGGGTTTCTGTCTGAATTGAAAATACGGGCGGAACGTATCGAGGGGCGAACGTTCCCCTATGCCCTATCCGGCCGCCCCGTTCGGTTTCACGACGACCCAAAAAAAGATCGCCAAGCCGAGGCCGACCTTCGGGAATGCTATCGCCGCGCTGGATTTCACGAAGTGGAATTCATGTTTGAGCCAGAGGCAGCATCGCTGGCTAATAATGTTCTCGATAAAGATTTTTCGCTTGGATTAATCGTTGATATTGGCGGCGGAACTTCGGACTTTTCGGTTTTCCGCTCAAATCCGCATGCAGAGCAACCTGTTGAAATATTGGCGTCTTATGGTGAGCGGTTCGGCGGCACGGACTTCGACAAAACGCTGAACGTTCAGCATTTCATGCCGTTGCTTGGACGGGGTGCCGCGCTGCGTCGCGTATTTGGTTCAGGTACCGCCAGCACGCCAGCTGGGCTATATAATGACCTGGCGACGTGGGAGAAAATCCCCTTCATGTATACGCCGGAAACCTTGCGAATTGCGCGCGATTTGGAGCGTCATGCCTTGGATCGCGCACCGTTCAAACGGTTGATTGATGTAATGGAGTATGAACTCGCGCACGAGTTATCTATGTTGGCCGAAAAATCCAAAATCGCAACAAATCAGGCTGCCGAGGCTTTCACGGTCGATCTGGGGGTCATCGAAAAAGGGGTCGAAATCAGCATTAATCCGGATGATCTAGATGCGATGATGGCCAATCACCATTCCCGGATTATTGACGCTGTTAGCCAGACGTTAACGTTGGCAACCTGCAAACCGGACGAAATTACCGACGTCGTTTTCGTCGGAGGGTCAAGTTTGATGGGATTCGTCATCGATGCGTTAACGAAGACATTTCCGAAATCCGATTTCCATACCTCTGCTGTTTTCACTGCGGTTGTGGACGGATTAGCCCTCGCTACGGCTAGATCTTAACAGCGCGCCGACCAGCCAAATCGGTCACGTACTGCCATGCAACGCGACCTGAACGGCTGCCACGGGTCTGTTGCCATTCAATGGCTTCCGCGCGCATATCGGCATCCGAAATCTTGATACCCAGTGCGTCGCAATATCCACGGATCATCGTCAAATATTCGGTTTGATCGCACGGGTGGAAGCCTAACCACAGGCCGAAACGGTCGGACAGTGAGACCTTCTCCTCGACGGCTTCGGATGGGCTGATCGCGGTTGAACGCTCGTTCTCGATCATATCACGAGGCATTAGGTGGCGACGGTTTGATGTGGCGTAGAACAGCACGTTGTCTGGTCGCCCCTCAATCCCGCCGTCCAGCACGGCTTTGAGGGATTTGTAATGGCTGTCATCATGATCGAACGAAAGGTCATCGCAAAACAGTAAAAATCTGCTCTTCTGGCCTCGTAGCAAGTTCAACAGCCGCCCGATGGAGGGCAAATCTTCGCGCTGGATTTCGATCAGGACCAGACCTTGCGCCTGCTTGGAAACCTCAGCGTGGGCGGCCTTGATCAGGGAGGATTTCCCCATGCCGCGCGCACCCCATAGCAGGACGTTGTTTGCGGGCATGCCCTTTGCGAACTGCAAAGTATTGGTCAGTAGCGTGTCACGGGAACGATCGATGCCTACCAAAAGGGCGATGTCGATACGGTTTACGTGCGGCACGGCCTCCAATCGGTCAGGCGCTGTGTGCCAAACGAAGGCCTCGGCACCCGTGAAATCAGGGGCCGAGGTTGGCGCGGGGTTCATGCGCTCCAGCGCGTCCGCGATACGTTCCAACGCCTCGGCCTTGCGACCCATTAGTCGTCATCCTCGTCAAACTCTGCCATCAGCGGGTCAACCGCTTCGTCTTCGGCTTCGTCTTCGTCGTCATAATAACCTTCTTCGCGCAGGCGTTCCTCGCGCTTTTTCTCGACCATTCTAACCAAAACAATGGAGACTTCATAAAGGCCGTAAACCACAACAAACAAAATGCCCTGTGTGATTACATCCGGTGGCGTTACGACAGCAGCTAGAACAAGAATGGCGACCACGGCGTATTTACGCATCTCGCCCAGCCCTTTGGCCGACACAAGTCCCGCCTTGCCCATAAGGGTCAGCAGCA
>JAGLUD010000135.1 GCA_023134935.1 Paracoccaceae bacterium
GAGGTTGAATGAGAATAGGCGTTGGAATTCTGGTGGCCGCGATGGCTCTAACGCCGCTGACGGACGGGTTTTCAAAGGCACTCGGGGCAGATCAAACGGCGTTTTTCGTTTGTTTTTCGCGGTACTTTGTGGCTGGAATTATCGCATTATGCATGTCGGTTATTTTTCGCAAACCAATAGAAATTCCGCACCATGATCGTCTTGGGCAGGTGTTTCGAACGGGGCTGATGATGGGCGCAATGACCGCGCTAATCTTCGCGCTGTCTATCGTGCCGCTTGCCGAAGCGGTCGGGGGATTTCTGATCGCTCCTGTCGTGGCCTCGTTGATCTCGGTGTTATTGTACAAAGAGAAAATGGATGGCTTTCGTTTCGTGGGCGCGGCGCTCAGCTTCGCCGGAGCATTCGTGATTTTACGGCCCGAAGGCAGCTTTGAACTGGGCACTTTAATGGCGCTTCTCGGCGGGTTTCTTCTGGGCGCATACCTAGCCGCAACACGACGCGCGTGCGCGTGTGGTGACGCATTTTCAACGTTGGTAGTGCAGTGCATTCTTGGGTCGTTTATGGTCGCTCCGTTGGCATTCTGGAACGGGATCCCAAATATTTCCCTTCAAAACCTAATATATATTGTGGCGTTGGGCGCGGTCTCGGCGATTTGTCACTTCCTGACGGTGGCGGCGTATAACCGCGCAGACGCTTCGGTACTGGCGCCGTTCTTTTATTTCAATATCGTGTTCGCGATCCCGGTCGGATATTTCTGGTTTCATGAACTGCCAACCCACATAACCTTTTTTGGCCTGGCTGGAATCACCCTCGGAGGTGTCATTGCGATGCTTTCATCCAACGCGAACGTGAAGCCGTTTTCGGGTATTTTAGCTATTCCCTGGCAGTTTGTGAAAAACTTTTCCTTGAAGACTTGATGACAACACATATCTTTTATGGTGAGATGCAACCATTACCTTAACTCAAATCAAGGAGAGAAATATGAGCCTGACTTCCCATCTGTCCGAGCTACGCAAGAAACACGAGTCCCTATCCGGTAAGATTGAAGTTGAGCAACGAAGTCCTGGGTCCGACGATTTAACCGTCGCCGACCTTAAAAAGGAAAAGCTACGTCTCAAAGAAGAGATCGCGCGAGTCGCTGCACAGGTTTAACGATTGGCAAACGCAGCGAGTGCTGCGCCTGACGTAATCAGAGCCGCTGCCAGCAATAAAATCCAGCTGGCAGTGGCATATCCAGCAAGTATCAAAATTACCGTTGAAAGCATGGGCGCTGCGTATGACGCGACCCCTAATATCTGGATGTCGCCCTTTTTGACACCGATATCCCAGATGTAAAACGCCAAGCCGACGGGTCCAAGTCCAAGGCCGACTACCGATCCCCATCCGATAATGCCAGTTGGCCAAACAGTTTCCTCTAATCCCAAATGTGCTAGCAATGACAGAACTGCTGCGGCTAGACAGAAGATCGCGACGCTCGCGGTTGGTGTGTCGCCCGCGAGTCGCGAAAGCACCGAATACCCTGACCATGTGAACGCGCATATGATGGCGGCCCCGTAGCCCGCCCAGTTGTCGCTGGAAAAAACGGTGTCCCCTCCGCCGACGATTAGGGCTGCGCCTCCGAATGCGACTAGTGCGCCGATGATATGAAGTGTTTTTAGGGATTCGCCTGGCAGAAGCCCTGAAAACAGGACGATCAATAACGGCCAAAGGTAGGCGATCAACCCTGCCTCGGCCGGTGGGGCCAATTTTAGGGCAGTGAAGTAGAAGAAGTGGTACCCGAAGATCCCGCCAATCCCCAACGCCCAGATTTTCCAATCGATTCCACGCAATATTCCGAAACCATTGCCCCCACAAGCCACCCACAAAAGTCCAATGCTGCCACCAATCGCAAAACACATTGCGCTAAGTTGAAAAGCGGGGACTTCGGACGCACCGACGGTAAGCGTGGCGAGGAATGCCCACAAAAGCACGGCTCCGAAGCCAATGAGTGTGGCGCGCCTTCGTGTCATTCTTGGTTATGTGTGGCCGCGAGATCGAGGAATTTGTGAATCCACAACGCCCAATCCGCGTTGTTTACGGGCAGGCCCAACGTCGCGCGGGCTTTGCTAGCGTCGTCTTCGGAAAACACTTCGGGAACACGCACCTCAATCAAATCGTCGATAAAATCAGCCGAAAACTCAGGATGAGGCTGAACGCTTAAGGCATCCGGATTTTCTGGATTCCCGTAAACCAAAGCTGCGTATGGGCAGAATTCGGAGCTGGCAATAACAGTCGCCGTTTCCGGCAGCTCAATCACTTGATCCTGATGCACCGCGTGACCGGAAAACGCTTGGTCGAAACCGTGCATCCAACTCGGTTTCGCCTCGACGGTATAATCGTGCACGCCAAGCCCCCAACCTTTGTGGGATTTCTCGACCTTACCACCCAGTGCCTCGGCCAGAATCTGGTGGCCGAAACATATTCCTGCCAGTGGTACCTTATGAGCGACCGACGTTCGGATGAACTTTTTAAGAGGGTCGATCCATGGCAAATCCTCGTACACACCGAACTTCGAGCCTGTTATGATCCAGCCGTCAGCATCATCGGGGCTTTTGGGTAATTCGCCATCCAGAACTTTAACGCCAAAGAAGTCCACTTCCGGATCGATAGCATGCAAAAGGCGTTCGAACATTGTTGGATAATCACCGTGCTTGCCCGACAAATCGTCGCTGATCTCGCCGGTTTCAAGAATGCCAATCTTCATGGTAATGTCCTGTAATTGTCTTTCGCTTTGCGCCCTCTAAACCACGTTTTCCGGGCGTTGGAAATCGACATTCCAAAAAAAATGCGCAACGGTAAGTACCGTCGCGCATGAAATCATTCGTTCGCCGTTGAGTTAAACTACGAACTGCCCGCCGTTTGCGGTTAAAGTCGAGCCGGTGATAAACCCAGCATCGTCGGATGCCAGGAAAACTACGCAGCGAGCGATCTCTTCTGGTTCTCCCAGACGACCCACAGGAATTTGGGGAATAACTTTTTCGTTAAGGACTTTTTCAGGAATAGCACGAACCATTTCGGTGCCGATATATCCGGGGCAAATCGCATTAACTGTGATGCCTTTGAAAGCACCCTCTTGCGCCAACGCTTTTGTAAACCCTAGGTCACCAGCCTT
>JAGLUD010000136.1 GCA_023134935.1 Paracoccaceae bacterium
CGGAAGCGGAAACGCGGGACAGGAATTCTGGCAGGATGTCTTCGGGGTTTTGATCATCAACCCCGATGCGACACTTAATAGTTATCTCTGGGCCTGTTGACGCATTGATCATCGCGGCGGCACAATCCGCGACTAAAGCAGGGTTTTCCATTAAAACCGCCCCAAAACTACCCGATTGCACGCGATCCGAGGGGCAACCGACGTTTAGGTTAACTTCGTCGTAACCATAATCGCAGGCAATACGGGTGGCCTCTGCCAACAATTCGGGGTCGGAACCGCCGAGTTGCAGAGCGACAGGGTGTTCAGCATCGTGATAGCCTAGCAAGTGATCACGGTTCCCGCGCACAACCGCCGCCGCTGTCACCATTTCGGTGTAAAGCAACGTGTGCTTGCTGAATCGACGGTGGAAATACCGACAGTGACGGTCGGTCCAGTCCATCATCGGTGCAACGGATAGTTTGCGGTTTAGTGTCGTCATTCGCTAGGTCCAACCTCAGGTATGTACTATAGGCATCCCTACCCTAGCCCGGCCGAATTTTCCAGTGCGGTTGATTCACTACTCGACAAATCTTGTTGACCTTCAGCGAAAGGAAATCCAGAGTCCGTTTCTTGTCATTTATCGGGGGATCAAAATGAAACGTATTTCTTTATTAGTCGGCGGGGCCGCGATGGCAGTTGCGATGGCGTCTTCGGCATTCGCGCAGGATGTCACACTGCGGCTACATCAGTTCTTGCCGCTGCAATCCGCGATACCGGGGGATGCAATCCAACCATGGATCGAAAAGGTCGAGGCGGAATCCGGTGGGCGCATCAAGATTGAACATTATCCATCGATGCAACTCGGCGGCGCGCCACCTGCGCTTTACGGGCAAGCCAAGGACGGTGTCGTCGATATTATCTGGACGCTGATGGGATACACACCTGGGCGTTTCCCGAGCTCCGAAGCGTTTGAATTGCCGTTTATGACTGGTAGTTCAGAGGTGTCCTCGCGTGCGTTCCACGAATTTATAGCGGCGAACGCAATGGCGGAATTCGCCGACACGCACCCTTTGGTGTTTCACACCCACGGGCCAGGCTGGATCCATTCCAACAAACAAATTGCGAATTTGGATGATGTTTCGGGCCAGAAACTGCGTGGGCCGACGCGTGTGATTACAAGCTTGCTTGGGCAACTGGGCGCAACGCCCGTTGGAATGCCGGTACCGGCCGTCCCCGAAGCGCTGTCGAAAGGGGTGATCGACGGCGCGGTTATCCCGTTCGAGGTATCCGTTCCTTTGCGCATTTCCGAGCTGGTGACAAACCATACTGGATTTGAATCGAACCCCGGTCTTTATACTGCGACGTTCATTCTAACTATGAACAACGACAGTTACGATCGGTTGCCGGATGATTTGAAGACAGTTATAGATGCAAATTCTGGCCCCGAAGTGGCTGCGCTTTTTGGTGCTGTGATGGATGCTGCAGACGTTAAGGGCCGCGCGATTGCGGAGGCGACGGACAACACGGTCACCGCGTTGGATGACGTTGAAAAAGCCCGCTGGATGGCGGCGGCGCAGCCTGTTGTTGACGAGTGGTTGGTTGAAATGGAAGCACTTGGCATTGACGGACAAGCCTTAATCGACTCGGCCAAAGCGTTAATCGCCAAGCACGAAATGTAAGATTAAGGTGGTCGGGCGCGGGTTCGACCACCTTCAAATGCGCATTATTGAATATAATTCTTGCGCTTGAACAGTATTCGCGCAAACATCCTTGCAACACTTTTCGCCAAGGAGCCTTCATATGACCATCCTGCGCCCATCCCGCCGCGACATCCTGAAAATGAGCGCTGCTGCGCCGGCCTTTGCCCTTGGCGTGCCCCATGCATCGGCAAAAGTTTCGGCGCCAACTAACGGGCAATCGGCTGGATACTTCAGATTTACGGTGGGCGCGGCGAAACTGACGGTTGTCTCTGA
>JAGLUD010000137.1 GCA_023134935.1 Paracoccaceae bacterium
CCGGGTAAATCACGAATTTCCGGGTGCAATGTGCCTCCGAAAGCGACGTTGAATTCCTGAAATCCACGGCAGATCCCCAATATAGGGATGGATCTTGCAACACACTCACGAATTAACGGCAATGTCAGGGCGTCACGGTCCAAATCGAACTGCCCGTGCGCCTCAGTGGCTTCTTCGCCGTAATGTTTGGGATGAACGTTGGGGCGACCGCCGGTAAGGACAAAGCCGTCGCAGATCGACACGACCTCCTCTACCGACCCAATCGTGGGAAGCGCTGGGATGATGACCGGCACTGCGTCTGCCACAAGGCTGACCGCATCGAGGTTCATCAATCCAACCCCTTGCACCTCGTATTGGTCGTTGACCAAATGAGAGTTTCCGATAATGCCAACAACCGGCCTGCGCATGTTTCACCTCTTTGCCTGTGCTATGCCGTATTCTACGTAAATGACGACGACTGTCCATGCGAGAAACTGCATTTGTTTGACCTAGCGCAAGGTCTAGCAGTTCTCGATTTCCTATCCTTAATATGTAATTTATAAAGGAGAAATCAATTGTCCCATACGCCAAATGAACTGATCGACATGTTTCCAGAACATGCAGACAAAATCCACGAACTAAAAACTGAAAGTGGTGAATTTGCTCGAATTTTTGACGAGTACCATGAGGTTACGCGTGAAATTCACCGCGGAGAAACCAATGTCGAGCCAATGGACGACTTCCACTTGGAAGATTTGCGTAAACGCCGCCTGCTGATGCTTGATCGTGTAACGTCCATCCTAAAGTAACCTATTAAGGCTTCCAGCTTGGAGGGCGTTTTTCGAAAAATGCCGATACGCCTTCCATTGCTTCTGGATGCTCCCATGTGTCGGCCAGCCGTTCAATCGTCTGCTCGATTACATCTGCGTCGATTTTCGGACCTAAACTTCTGAACAATGCCTTTGTTGCGGCAACCGCGGCTGGAGCAAGGTCCAAATAACGGTGCGCCTCTTCGGTCACCGCCGCGTCTGTGTCTTCAACAACTTCTGTAATGAGGCCAATACTCTCAGCCTTGTCAGAAGACATCAGCCTTGCCGACAAGCCTGCATATCGCGCATTGGTTTCGCCTATTCTCGCGCTTACATATGGGCTAATTGTTGCAGGTATCAAACCAAGCTTTACCTCAGTTAGCGCGAATTTTGCATTTTTCGAACAATAGGCCGTATCGCACACCGATATCAATCCAACACCTCCACCGAATGCATTTCCGTGGATATTTCCGATTAACGGCATCGGTAACGTATTAAGCTGGAACAGCATTTCTGCTAGCTTTCGTGCCTCGGTGATACGCTGCGACCTTGTTGCCGTCATTTGTTCTTTCATCCACGCGAGGTCTCCACCCGCGCAAAAACTCTTGCCGTTTCCAGCCAAGATAACAACCCGGATCGAGGCGTCCGTCGCCAGTTTGTTGGTCGCGTCAGTGATTTCTGCGATCATTTCTGCGGAAAGCGCGTTGTGCTTGTCCGGGCGGTCGAGCGTCATTGTAGTTATGGCGTTCGTGTCAGTGCTTAGTGATATCGTGGAATAGGGCATGTTAGACCTCGATCAGAGATTGTGCGAATGCTGATGCTTTTCTCAGGGATTCCAAATTCAGTCCGGTTTCATACTTCATTCCATGCAACATGTTCACCACAGAGACGGTATCAACGTTTCCTTTAGCACCTTCAGCATACGGGCACCCGCCCAAACCACCAACGGCGGAATCAAAGGTTCGTATACCAGCTTCCAGGCAAACGCCGATATTTTCAAGCGCATTGTTGTTAGTGTCGTGAAAATGCCCTGCGAGCACTGATGAAGGCATATAGTTTAATATTGAACTAACCAGATTGTGCGTTGTCTCCGTAGTCGCTGCCCCAATGGTGTCGCCTAGAGAGATTTCGTAACAGCCCATCTCAAGCAGCCGTAAAGCAACCCGAATTACTTGGTCCGGGTCCGTAGGACCATCATACGGGCAATGAGTGACGCAGGATACGTATCCACGCACATTGCATTTATCGAACTTCGCCCGCTCCAAAATGAGGGTAAATCTAGAAATGCTCTCATCTATCGAACAATTGATATTTTTCTGACTGAAACCCTCCGACGCAGATGCGAAAATCGCAACTTCGTCTACATTCGCATCGATAGCCGCCTCGTAACCTCGCATATTAGGGGTTAACGCGGTGTATGCCGTGCCGTCTTTCCGAGATATGCCAGCCATAACGGCAGCAGAATCTGCCATTTGGGGCACCCACTTTGGGCTAACGAAGCTGGCTGTTTCGATATGGGAAAACCCGCAACTCGAAAGCATGTCGACGAGTTTGATCTTATCTTCCGTCGGAATGAGGCGCTTCTGATTTTGCAGACCGTCCCTTGGCCCAACTTCAAACACATTAACATGATCAGGCATCGGGATCCTCCAAAGTCAACAGAACCTCTCCTGCCTCAACCTGCTGTCCAACCTCAACCAACACATCAGAGATGATGCCGTCGCGAGCAACAGTTAGCGAGTGCTCCATCTTCATCGCTTCGATAATTATCAACGTGTCCCCTGCGTTCACTTCGCTTTGAGGGGCCACATTAAGCACTTTTACGATACCTGGCATCGGCGATAAAACTTCATTTCCCGTGCTATCCGTTGCATCATCAATAGAATATCCGGTAATGATATCAAAGGCTTGCGGATCTCCGTTCGTGAAAAGCGAAACTGAACCCTCATGTTTGAAATACGAAACTGATTGCCGCTGACCACCATTTGTGAGCGTTAGCGTGTCGGGGGTGACTAGTTCAAACTGTAGGTCAATATTCTCAGACGAGTCCGCTGCTGTGAACGTTTTTGCCCCTGTCTGAGTGATCAGCAACTCCCGCTGTTCATCCCGGGCTTTCAACCAGACAGATCGTTTCAAAGGCGCCCACATACTCCAACCCGCCAGGGGACGGTCGTTCACCATGTCTCCAGCGACGATCGCAGCGAGTGCCCAGTCAGCAAAATTCAAATCGTCCGCGACAATCAAGTCATCCAAGTCGCGTTCGATCAGTCCTGTGTCTACATTACCAACCTTAAATTCCTCATGAGCGCATAGAGCCGAGAGAAATGGTAAGTTCGTTACGGTGCCAGAAATATTGCACTCAGCGAGAGCTGCACTCATGCGGTTCAGAGCTATCTCCCTAGTTGCGCCCCAAACGATAAGCTTTGATATTATCGGGTCATACCAAGGCGTTATAGTGTCACCCTCGCGGATGCCGCTATCCACGCGGGCTAACGAAGACATACTTAGATAGTCGATAGATCCTGTCATGGGTAAGAACCCAGCTGGTACATCTTCGGCATAAATTCGCGCTTCAAATGCGTGTCCGTTTAATGTTAAACTATCTTGCGTAGCAGGTAGAGGTTCGCCATCGGCCACCCTCAGCTGCCATTCCACAAGATCTAGGCCGGTTATCATCTCGGTTACTGGATGCTCTACCTGTAGGCGCGTATTCATTTCCATGAACCAAAACCGATCTGGGCTAAGGCCGTCAGATCCGTCAACGATGAACTCGATCGTTCCCGCGCCGCTGTAGCCAATCGCTTTGGCGCACCGAACGGCGGCTTCGCCCATGGCTGCGCGCATTTCTTCGGTCATGCCGGGGGCCGGCGCTTCCTCAATTACTTTTTGGTGACGGCGTTGTAATGAACAATCGCGCTCAAACATGTGGATCGCGTTGCCATGGTCATCGCCGAAGACTTGTATTTCGATATGGCGAGGGGTTGTGATCCACTTTTCAATCAAACAATGAGCATCGCCGAATGCCGAAAGCCCTTCGCGTTGTGCGCCTTCTAGTGCGGCGTGAAAGTCACTGGCTTTATCGACTTTCCGCATGCCTTTTCCGCCGCCACCGGCGCGGGCTTTGATTAAAACGGGGTAGCCGATATTCTCAGCCTCTTTCGCAAGAAAGTCCACGTCTTGGTTCGATCCGTGATAACCGGGAACGACGGGAACGCCGCTGTTAGTCATCAATTCCTTGGCGGCATCTTTTAGGCCCATCGCACGAATAGCGCTGGATGAGGGGCCGATAAAACGAAGGCCTGATGTTTCTACTTTCTCTGCAAAATCAGGGGACTCAGAGAGAAAACCATAGCCTGGGTGAATAGCTTGAGCGCCGGAGGCTTTGGCGATTTCAATGATCTTATCACCTAGAAGATAACTTTCGGCAACAGCCGGAGGGCCAACGCGCCATGCTTCGCCGGCCATGGCAACATGTTTGGAATGTGCGTCTGCATCCGAGTAGATCGCGACAGTTTTCACACCCATTTTATGGGCTGTTTCCATAATGCGGCAAGCAATTTCGCCACGATTTGCTATGAGTATTTTGTCAAACATTTTGCCGTCCTACATCCGGAACACGCCAAACTGCGTGTCCTCTATTGGGGCATTCAAGGCTGCCATTAAGGATAGTGCTAGCACTTCGCGGGTTTTTCGGGGGTCGATAATTCCGTCGTCCCACAGGCGGGCGGAGGCGTATAGTGGGTTTGATTGGCGTTCGAACATCTCAATTGTGGGGCGTTTGAATTCGGCTTCTTCTTCCGCGCTCCACGCGCCGCCGTTGCGTTCAATTCCGTCGCGTTTGACGGTGGCGAGGACGCCTGCGGCTTGTTCGCCGCCCATTACGGAAATACGGGAGTTTGGCCAGGACCACAAGAAGCGTGGGGAATATGCGCGGCCTGCCATTCCGTAGTTTCCGGCCCCGAAGGAGCCGCCGACGATCATGGTTACTTTGGGCACTTTAGTGGTCGCGACAGCGGTTACCAGTTTGGCGCCGTGTCGGGCGATGCCTTCGGCTTCGTACTTTTGACCAACCATGAAACCGGTGATGTTTTGCAGGAATACTAACGGTATTTTTCTTTGTGAACAAAGCTCTACGAAGTGTGCGCCTTTGACTGCGCTTTCGCTGAATAATACGCCGTTGTTGGCAATTATGCCGACAGGGATGCCCATAACGTGGGCGAACCCGCAAACAAGGGTCGTGCCGTAGCGCGCTTTGAATTCATCGAAACGCGATCCGTCTACGACGCGGGCGATGACCTCGCGGATATCATACGGGGTTTTCAGGTCTGCGGGGACGACGCCGAATATTTCGGCGGGATCGAACGCAGGTTCTTCAATAGATTGCAGGGCGACCGTGGTCGGCTTGATGCGGTTCAGGTTTCCAAGGGCTTGGCGGGCCAAGTCCAGTGCGTGGGCATCGTTTTCGGCTAGATAATCGGCCACACCGCTTAGTCGGGTGTGGACATCGCCGCCGCCTAAATCTTCGGCTGTCACGATTTCGCCGGTGGCAGCCTTCACCAAAGGTGGGCCTGCGAGGAATATAGTGCCTTGTTCTTTAACGATAATTGTCACGTCAGACATCGCAGGAACGTATGCACCGCCTGCGGTGCAGGAACCCATGACAACCGCGATCTGCGGGATGCCTTTGGCGGACATGTTGGCTTGGTTATAAAATATTCGGCCGAAGTGTTCACGATCGGGGAATACCTCGTCCTGCTGTGGCAGGTTTGCGCCGCCTGAGTCGACCAAGTAGACGCACGTGAGGTTGTTTTGTTCGGCGATTTCCTGTGCGCGAAGGTGCTTTTTCACTGTCATCGGGAAATATGTGCCGCCTTTTACGGTGGCGTCGTTGCAAACAACCATGACCTCCGCGCCGTGGACAAGGCCGATACCGGTAATGACACCTGCACCCGGAGCTGCGTTGCCATACATATCATGGGCGGCTGTTGCACCTATTTCGAGAAACGGCGAACCTGCGTCGAGCAAATTGGCGATGCGTCGCCTTGGCAACATTTTGCCGCGCGAGAGGTGACGTTCACGGGAACGCTCGCCGCCGCCTTGGGCTGCTTGGGTTGCTACCTCGGCTATTTGTGCGAGGGCGGCTTCGTGGGCGGCTACGTTTGTTTTAAACGTGTCCGATCCGGTTAGTACGTTTGATGTAAGGACGCTCATTAGTAGGACCCTCGTATTGTCCAGAGTTCAATTGTGCGTTCGGCAGTTTCTGTGGCAACGCAGGCCGCACCGATTGGTAAACGCATGGAGCCAGCGCCCCATATAGAATATGCGCTGCGACAAACGGCATCGCGGTAGGCGATCCATGCGCGTTGCGCGTCTCTTAAAATGTCGACTCTTATTGCGTATTCCGGGTAATATTTCATGTCATCGTTATCCAGTTTAGCAAGCCATTCCATGGTGTTGCGGTATTCTTCGTTAAGCAAAACATCCCACGCTTCACCTTCAAACTGAATGCAGCGGGTTGTGCCCAAGTTGGACCACCCACCTTCCAAAGCATTCTGGCAGGGTTCAAGTATCACCCCTTCGCAAGCGTGTTTACCGTCGAATGTATCTGTGGCCTCGTAGCATGTGCGCAGGTCGTCGAGAATCCACTGATACTCGGGGTCCATCGCCATTGCGGGCGTTGCGAACAGGGTAATTGCTAGAAGCCAGCGGATCATTTCGTGACTTTCATCAATTCACGACCGATCAGCATACGGCGGATTTCCGAGGTCCCTGCCCCGATCTCCATCAGTTTGGCGTCCCGCATTAGTCGGGAAAGGGGGGAGTCGTTCATGTAACCCGCACCACCCATCGCCTGCACGCCCTGCACAGCCATTTCCATTGCTTTTTCGGAGGCGTACAGCACGCAAGCAGCGGCATCCTGGCGGGTTACTTCGCCACGGTCGCAGGATTTTGCAACCTCGTAAACATACGCACGAGCGGAGTTCATGGTGGTGTAGATATCAGCGAT
>JAGLUD010000138.1 GCA_023134935.1 Paracoccaceae bacterium
GCGATTTCAACTATGCTTGGCCCACAGCCGAGATCGCGGTAATGGGTGCAAAGGGCGCGACCGAGATTATCCACCGCTCCGATCTTGGGGATGCCGATAAAATCGCCGCCCACACCAAGGACTATGAGGACCGCTTCGCCAACCCGTTTGTTGCTGCCGAGCGTGGTTTCATCGACGAGGTGATAATGCCTAGGAACACACGCATCCGTGTTGCCCGCGCCTTTGCAAGTTTGCGAAACAAGCAGCTTAGCAATCCATGGAAAAAACACGACAATATACCTTTGTGAGGAAATAATGGCACAACTTTACATGCTAAAACATCGTGGGTTTCCGGGGCGGATGCCCAGCTCGGATGCGCAGTTCACCATTCGTAGGCCTGCGACCAAGGGTGTTACACCGCTTGCACCGCGGGAACGGTATCGGGACCGTCGGGCGATTGACCGCAAAGCGGACGAGCTGTTTTTGAGAGCGATATTGAAATATTTCGGCGATGAACCGTTTGAACGCGGGAACCTTGATGCAGGGCGTATTAACTGGCTGTTCGGCCGTGAAATCGTTGCTGGTGAAGACCCGTTTGATAACGCGCATTACGAGGCGATGCTGAAGTTGGACTTAGACGCGATTCGCCGGAACTTCCCGCAAATTGATCTAGAGGCGGGCGGATAATGCTTCTGGATAGGTGGAAAACCGCTTGCGCGAAACTTAAAGTAGCGATGTGCGATAATTCTGGCTACGATGCTGCTGTATCGGGCGGGTGGCTCCGTCGATCAAGAAATACAGGAGAATTAAAATGCATAAAAAATTCATTGCTCTCGCATTGGCGGCAATCGTTTTGTCTGGATGTGATACTATGCTGCAAACGGTTGGCCTTGGCGCTGCCGCAGGTGCAGTTGGTGCGTCTGCCCTTGGGGGAAACAGCACAGCAGGGCTTCTGGTGGGTGGCGGAATCGCGTACTGTTCGGAAAGCCCAAATTGCTAACCTGAAAGCCGCGCATTCGCACCACAATTATTTATTAAAAGGGATGCTGCCTGCGGGCCGCGTCCCTTTTTGTTTGCCTAAAGCATAGACGGGGAAAACCATGTTCAAGAAAATCCTGATCGCAAACCGTGGCGAGATCGCCTGTCGTGTAATCAAAACCGCCAAACTGATGGGCATCAAAACGGTCGCGGTGTATTCCGACGCTGACAAGAATGCCCTGCACGTATCAATGGCGGACGAGGCAGTGCTTATCGGCCCACCTGCTGCCAACCAATCCTATATCGTGATCGACAAGATCATGGACGCCATCAAACAGACCGGGGCTGAAGCTGTGCACCCTGGTTACGGTTTCCTGTCCGAAAACCCCAAATTCGCCAAGGCATTAGAGGCCGCAGGCGTCGCATTCATCGGACCACCAGTTGGCGCGATTGAGGCGATGGGGGACAAGATCACCTCTAAAAAGCTGGCGCAGGAATCCGGTGTGACCACCGTTCCGGGCTACATGGGCTTGATCGAGGACGCAGAAGAAGCCGTCAAAATTTCCAATCAGGTTGGCTATCCAGTGATGATTAAGGCATCGGCTGGCGGCGGTGGCAAGGGTATGCGGATTGCGTGGAATGATAACGAGTCCCGTGAAGGGTTTCAGTCCTCAAAGAACGAAGCTGCTGCGTCTTTTGGCGATGACCGGATTTTCATCGAAAAGTTTATCACGCAGCCTCGCCATATCGAAATTCAGGTTCTTGGCGACAAACACGGTAACTGCGTTTATCTGAACGAGCGCGAGTGCTCTATCCAGCGTCGCCAGCAAAAGGTGATCGAGGAGGCTCCGTCACCGTTTTTGGACGAAAAAACTCGTGCGGCGATGGGCGCACAATCTGTAGCACTAGCGCAGGCTGTTGATTACTGCTCGGCAGGGACGGTGGAATTCATCGTGGACTCCCAGTCAAACTTCTACTTCCTGGAAATGAACACCCGCCTTCAGGTGGAGCATCCTGTGACCGAGCTGATCACCGGCATCGATCTGGTAGAACAGATGATCCGCGTGGCCTACGGCGAAAAGCTTTCGATGCAACAATCCGACATCGGCATTAACGGCTGGTCCATCGAGAGCCGTCTTTACGCAGAGGATCCTTACCGCAACTTCCTTCCCTCCATCGGGCGTTTGTCGCGTTATCGCCCACCGGCGGAAATGGCCGATGACACCCGCGCCGTGCGTAACGATACGGGCGTTTATGAGGGCGGCGAGATTTCAATGTATTACGACCCCATGATCGCAAAGTTGTGCACATGGGCGCCGGATCGTGCGACCGCGATTGCCGAAATGCGCCATGCGCTGGACGAGTTTGAACTTGAGGGTATTGGCCACAACCTGCCATTCCTTTCGGCCGTGATGGATCACGAACGGTTTATCACCGGCAACATCTCCACCGCGTTTATCGAAGAAGAATATCCCGAGGGTTTCGAGGGAGCCACGCTGTCTGAAGATATTTTGAAACAACTGGCGGCAGGGGCATCGGCGATGCACCGCGTTTCCGAAATCCGCGCTGCGCGGGTGTCGGGCCGGATGGACAACCATGAACGCGAGGTCGGCACGAATTTCGTGATCTCGCTTGGCGGTGTCGATTTTCCCGTGAAGGTCGTGGCGGATCGTGATGGTTCGACCGTGGAATTCGCCGACGGAACGAGCCATCGTGTGATGTCGGATTGGAAGCCGGGCGAAGGTTTGGTGCATCTAGATGTTTCTGGCGAGGCTGTTATTGCCAAGGTTGGTCAGATTTCCAGCGGTTTCCGTATGCGCCATCGCGGCGCCGACTTGAACGTTATCATCCGCACGCCACGATTGTTCGAACTTTCCAAGTATATGATCGAGAAAACGCCACCTGACACGTCGAAATTGTTGCTATGTCCAATGCCGGGACTGATCGTTTCGATGGCAGTTGAAGTTGGTGACGAAGTGCAGGATGGACAGGCACTTTGCACAGTAGAAGCCATGAAAATGGAAAACGTGTTGCGGGCCGAAAAGAAATCCGTGGTGACCAAAATCAACGCTGTGGCTGGCGATAGTCTGGCAGTTGACGACGTGATTATGGAGTTCGAATAGACCGATGTTTGCAGCTCCAAATATCATCCGGACAAATGATGTTAGATCGGAATTGCTTTATAAACGGTCAATCTCGTCTTTTCGAATGGGCAGTTTATCAATTGCGCGGGACAGTTCGCGCGGGGTCCACGGTGTGGATTTCCGCAACACAACGTTTCCTTCTTTGTCCAGAAGGACCACGGTGAACTCGTATGGCCTTAAGCGTTCGCGCAGTGGACCGTATGTGCCGATGTCAGTATCCGTCAGAATAACAACGTCGCGTTCTTCCAAGATACCGGGATCTTCCGCAAGCATTTCCATTTGCAGCACGAACCGTGGATCGAACGGCGAGTCCGCAAAAATCACCAAAGGCCGCGCGATCCACTTATATTCTGCAAGTGGATCGGTGGCCTCTTGTGCCATGGCGAAGGTCGCAAATAGCGACATCAACAAGGTTAGCAAACTGAATTTACGCATAATTCCTCCGGTTGCTAAAGACATAAGTACTTACTCAGTAGAATCTAATAGCTGCGGCGGAACTTTCCGTTATTCCGCAGCGTTTTCCCGAA
>JAGLUD010000139.1 GCA_023134935.1 Paracoccaceae bacterium
ACGGGCGTTTCGGCGCGCGGGACAACGACAATCGATACGTTCTCGCTACGCGGGTTTACGGCGGCTGTCGAAAAAGCTATGGAGCTGTGCAAGTAAGACCAATCGGTCTATACTGCTAAAGAATTACTGCGCCTCTCGCCAACGCGGGGGGCGTCATGCGTTTTAAGGAAACCTGCAATGTCTGCGCCGATCACACCTGATAACCTGACTGTTCCACGTAAAGACGTGGCAGGAAAGCCGACGCTGATCGGCCTGTCCCGCGACGCCATGCGCGAAGCGTTGATCGAGATGGGCACACCCGAAAAGCAGGCGAAAATGCGTGTTGGGCAGATATGGCACTGGCTGTATTTCAAAGGCGTGACCGATTTCGGGTTGATGACCAGCCTGTCCAAAACTTACCGCGCCGAGCTGGCGGAAATTTTCACCCTTGAGCGGCCGGAAATCGTCACCAAACAGATCAGCAAAGACGGCACCCGTAAGTACCTTCTGCGCATCGCAGGCGGCCACGAGGTCGAGGTGGTTTATATCCCCGAGAAGAACCGTGGAACGCTGTGTGTGTCTTCGCAAGTTGGCTGCACGCTGACGTGTTCGTTCTGTCACACGGGTACGCAAAAACTAGTGCGGAACCTGACGGCTGGCGAGATCGTGGCGCAGATTTTGGTGGCACGCGATGATTTGAACGAATGGGATAACACCCCATTCGACAAGCGCATGCTGTCCAACATAGTGCTGATGGGTATGGGCGAGCCTTTGTACAATTTCGAAGCCGTTCGCGATGCAATGAAGATCGCGATGGACCCTGAGGGGATCTCGATCTCGCGTCGACGTATTACTTTGTCGACATCCGGCGTCGTGCCGGAAATTGCACGGACGGGTGATGAAATCGGCTGTATGGTTGCGGTCAGCTTCCACGCCACAACGGATGAAGTGCGCGACAAGCTGGTGCCGATCAACAAACGCTGGAATATCGCAGCGCTGCTGGATGCCCTGCGAAACTATCCACGCCTATCGAATTCCGAGCGGATCACGTTTGAGTATGTGATGTTGAAGGGGATTAACGACAGTGACGAAGATGCACATCGTTTGGTTAAGCTGATCGAAGGTATACCTGCGAAGATCAACCTGATCCCGTTCAACCCGTGGCCTGGATCGCCTTATGAGCGTTCCGACTGGAAACGGATCGAGGCGTTTGGCGACATCGTTAACGAGGCCGGTTATGCCAGCCCCGTGCGACGACCGCGCGGTGAAGATATCATGGCAGCCTGCGGACAGCTAAAGTCCGAAACCGAACGCGCCCGCAAAAGCCGCAAGCAGATTGCCGAAGAGGCAGGGCTTTAGGCGAAAGCCCGCGCGACTTTTCGCAACGGGTTACGCCGCGACTGGAAAATATCCACCGAATCGTGTACGACGAACAAAACAACGGGCGCAAAGCGCCTACAAAGGCATGAGCAGACTAGAATGACACACTTGAACAGACGCACCGTTCTTTCGGCTTCTTTAGCGATGGGTATCGCGAACGTGGCTGGGGCTGAACCAACGGCTTCCAGCCGGTCATTGCCGACTGCTGAATTTCTAGTTGTGTTCAAATCAAAGCGCCGACTTGGATTATATCGGGCCGTTGACGGTGAGCCGGTCTTGCTGCGCAGCTACGATGTCGACCTTGGTTTCACCCCGCGCGGTGATAAAAACCAGCGCGGCGACGGGCGCACCCCTGAGGGGACGTATTACATTAACCGCCGTAACGAAAACAGCGCCTATCATTTAAGCTTGGGGATATCTTACCCTGACGTAAACGATATGGCCGAGGCCCGCGCCAAGGGTTTGAACCCCGGCGGCGATATTTTTATCCATGGCGGCCCGACCACCGTTCGAAACCGTTTTAAGCGGGATTGGACAGCGGGCTGTATATCGGTCACCAATCAGGAGATCGAAGAGATATGGGCAATGGTTCCGCTTGGAACCCCTATTGCAATTCGGCCATAATCACTGGTTCGGGGAATGCCTGCGCCAGAACTTCAACCCACCAAAGTTTACCGTTGGATTCTTGATACCAGCCATAGCCCAAATGCGTCGCTTCGGGGTCTAGGATCGTGGCGCGTGATGCTGGATCATCCAGCCAAGTCTGTAACACCAGAAGCTCGCTCTTGAATGTTTCAGCAACGTTTTCGCCGCGAACTACGCCGTTAAAGCCGGCCCGTGTTGCGCGTTCTTGTGGTGATGTGCGATCAGACCCGAAGTTCCATGCGCGTTGTTGGCGTGACATATCCCGCGCGTGTGTGTTTGCAGCAGCGTTCAATTCCGCTGAAAGCTGCAATGGCTGCGCGCCCCGCTCTACCCGCAGTGCGTTGATGGCATCAAGGTGACGTAATTGAATACCGCCAGCGCCAAAGCTTGAAATTGCCCCGGATCGTGCGTTGCCCTCGTATGTGCTGGTCGCGACTTCTGTACAGGCGGATAGGGTTAGTAATAGAGAAACTAAAATAGCGCTTAAACGAAACATAGGGGTACTCCTGAAAAATATATTCGAGCCTGTCTACAGCGAATGCATGCAGGATTCAAATAGCGGATTTCCGCCCAACATTATATTGAACATAGTGTGAATTGCCTAAATTTGCGCGATCCCATATGGTGCGGCGAAATTGAGATAGGAATTGATTCAAATGACAATGATTAAAAAGTATATGATTACCCGCCGCCATTTTGCGGCATCAGCAGCGGCCTTCGGTGTCGCGGCCCCTGGAATATTGCGCGCGCAAGAAGAAGATCCCGCACCTGGTACGGTTGAAATCCGCACAAACAATTACTCGATCCGCTCGTGGAAAGGCCATTTTTCGAGCCTCCGCAAAGGCGCGATCCTCGTCGACACCAAAGGGCGCACACTACATTTCTGGCCTGAGGGTGAGGCGTACCACAAGATTTTCCCTGTGAGCGTACCACTTACACCAGATCTGACCCGTTTGGGCCGCACTAGTGTTGTGCGCAAACGTGTGGGTCCGGATTGGCGCCCGACACCTTCGATGCTTAGCCGTAATCCTGATTTGCCTGATTACATCGGGCCCGGCCCTGAAAACCCGCTTGGAACGCATGCGCTTTACCTTAGCTGGCAGTACTACCGGATCCATGGCACGAACGATACGCGCAAGATTGGCCGGCAGTCTTCGAACGGCTGTATTGGGCTTTATAATGATGACATAGAAGAGCTGTTCGAGCTTGCAAAAGTAGGCACTCAGGTGTTGCTAATATAGCGCAGTACCCACCTGTTTTTTATGTGATTCTTCTATAGTTGCAATGTCAAAAAAGAGCCGCTAGAAGAACTGTGTAGTTTTCTGTTTGCGTTGGCTCGATAAGCGGGTTTAAGCAGACATCATCTTTTTGGAGGATATCCTTATGAAACTCGTAGCACTTACAGCCGCAATTACAGCCGCAGCATCCACAGCATTCGCTGGTTCCGTTGCAATGGTAGCACCAGTTGAAATGGAAATGGTTGCTGAAGAAGCAGGCTCCATGGGTGGTTCCGGCCTTTGGTTGCTTCCACTCCTAGCAATCGCTCTGATCTTCTTGGTAATGCAGAACGATACACCTTCGTAATTCTGAATTTCGATAGTAATATCGGATTGAGCGGCGCCTGATTGGCGCCGTTTTTTTGTGCGCGGTGCTTAAGTTTAAGATGTGCTTTTGAATTTGATGACGAGGAACCAGAGTAGTTTGGTGCGCTTCTGTATCCGTGGTACAAGTATTTTGATTCCGTAACTAGTGTAGGATAAATCCAAATGAAACTAATTGCCTTAACCTCCGCCCTTACCGCCATCTCATCGTCTGCTTTTGCCGGTGCACTTGCATTCGACGCTCCTGTTCTCCCTGAAATGATTGTGGAAGAATCAGGTTCCATGGGCGGTTCCGGATTATGGTTGATTCCCCTTTTGGCAATCGCGTTGATTTTCCTAATGATGAAAGACGATGGCGGCAACCAAATCCGTTGCCGCGCTGTCTCGCAGATTGACTGCTAGCTTCACGCGCTTTCGCTTGGGATGACCCCATACACCAGAATGGGTGCCCGAGCGGAACACACTTTGTCTTTAGTCGCGGAATATTTTCAAAATTGAGAACGCATTGCAGATGTGTAGATGGTAGAGCCCTTTGCCGAATTTTTTTTGTGTGTTAACAAAAACACATTGTAACCAATTAACTAGGATGATTCTAATGAAACTACTTGCCCTTACGTCTGTTTTAACAGTCGCAGCTTCTTCTGCGTTCGCCGGCGCTGTTGCGTACGTTGCACCCATTATGCCAGAGATGATCGTCGAAGAGCCCGGCTCCATGGGTGGTTCCGGCCTTTGGCTGATCCCGCTGATCCTGATTGCTTTGATTTTCTTGGTTGGTCAGAAAGAATGCGATATTCAATCTGACCCTTACTGCGGGACGGATTACTAGCTTCGATAATTGACAAAGGGTGCCGATTAGAAATCGCCGCCCTTTTTCAATTCACTCAGACGTATATGGTTCCAGAACGTCAATGTTCACGTAGCCGACCTTTTCCCCGATCCATTGCAAAGATTGCCAAACCTGGCCCGTATCCGGTTGCGCTAGATAGGTGTTTGTGAACGTTGCACCATCGCCTGCGCAGGCTTCGGTGAGCGGGGTCACGGCGTAAGTCACCTCGACGATCGTGACGGTTGTGTCAGCTGATCGGGACAGGTTGCAGTTTACCGAAATGACCTCCCCTTCAGGGCCGACACCGGGGAAGTGGTAGTCGCGTGTAAGCGTGCTGGGCCAATCGGCGGTCGGGGTCGCGTATGCGATGGGGTCGTTTGCATCGGCGCGTACGGCCAGCAGGTCGCCGCCCATGCCGCGTGTGCCTGTGACCAAGCCGCCCAACATCGTTATGTTTTGTCGGTACGATGAAACGTAGGTGACGTATTGATCGTTCACCGCCGTGCCTGTCAGCAAGTTGCTGATGTCCTCACCCTCGACGCGGCCACGGATTAATGCGAGGCCGAAGGCTTCGATCTTTTCGCGTGTCAGGACGGCGCCAGCGTTGCGCACCGGGATGTCCTCGGCCTTTGAGGGCAGGATTACGCCTTTGATGGCGGATACGACTGGGCTTGTTCCACTGGATGAACAAGCTGCCAGAATGGATAGGGCCGATAGAGCGAGTATTGGGCGCATCATTGCCAGAAAGCCCCCCATGTTTCGTTAAAGTCGACGACGTCATAGTCGCGGATGGTGGTGTATAAGCGCTCGCCTAATTGCAAGCGGGCACCGCCGTCGCCGCCCATTGTTCCCAGCGCAAGTCCTGTCGCTGAGCGGGTTTCAAGCGGCATTGTCCAGCGCAGCGGGATGGACAGCGAAACGCCCTTAGCGAAGTTTCCATCGCCGAAATCCTCAAATGGCATGTCGGTCAAAGTTACGAATCCCGAAACCTCCCAACCGTTTTCAAAGCGTCGCGTCAGGGTGACGGTGGAACCCACATCGCCAGCCAAGTAGCGGCCTACGTCAACTT
>JAGLUD010000014.1 GCA_023134935.1 Paracoccaceae bacterium
TCGACAGGTGACGCGCCGCCGTTCCTGCTGCTGATTTGTTACGAGGCGATCTTCCCACAACACGCGTCTGTGGATGGTGCGCGCGCGGACTGGATCGTGCAGGTGACCAACGATGCTTGGTTCGGAAAATTCAGTGGCCCGTATCAGCATTTGGCACAGGCGAGGGTTCGCGCGATTGAGCAAGGTTTGCCGCTGGCGCGCTCGGCCAACACAGGTGTTTCGGCGATGGTGGACCCGTTTGGTCGCGTGATCGAGGCAATTCCGTTGGGCGAAATGGGTGTGATTGACGTTTCGTTGCCCGCGCCGTTGCCGGAAACGTTCTATTCGCGCAGTGGGGACTGGCCGATTGCAGGAATTTTGCTGTTGTTAACATTATTGCAACTATTGCCCGTTAAAAGGCGCCGCTCCTGAGAATTACCCAGATTCCTGCACCGTGTGCGTCTATTAAGCAGCATCAGGGCATTGACGTCACGACTTCGCTTCATTTAGAGAAACATACCGCCAGCTTTTAGCTATGGAGGCCACATTGGCTCGACAAAATTATATGTTCACCTCGGAATCTGTTTCCGAAGGTCACCCGGACAAACTCTGCGACCGTATTTCGGACGCGGTTCTTGATGCCTTTCTGGCTGAAGACCCGGAAGCCCGTGTGGCATGTGAAACTTTCGCAACGACAGACCGCGTGGTTGTTGGTGGCGAAGTTCGTGGCCCGCAGCATGTGATCGACAGTGTCGAAGACATCGCGCGCAAATGTGTGCGTGACATTGGCTATGAGCAAGAAGGGTTCCACTGGAATACCTTCAAGATGGATAACTACCTGCACGGCCAGTCGTCGGACATTGCGCAGGGCGTTGATGCGGCAGGTAACAAAGATGAAGGTGCTGGTGATCAGGGGATCATGTTCGGCTACGCCGTCGATGAAACCAAAGAGCTGATGCCAGCCCCGATTCATTATGCGCACGCGATTTTGTCCCGTTTGGCTGAGGTCCGTAAAAGCGGTGCCGAGCCGACGCTTGGCCCTGACGCAAAGACGCAGCTTTCGTTGCAATATGTTGATGGGAAGCCGGTTTCGGTTTCCTCGATCGTTTTGTCTACGCAGCATTTGGATGAAAACATGACCTCGCAAGATGTGCGCGATGTGGTCGAACCGTACATTCGCGATATTTTGCCTGAAAGCTGGATTACGCCAAAGACTGCTTGGCACGTGAACCCTACGGGCAAGTTTGTGATTGGCGGGCCGGATGGCGACGCGGGTCTGACAGGGCGTAAGATTATTGTTGATACATATGGCGGCGCGGCACCACATGGTGGCGGGGCGTTTTCGGGGAAAGACCCGACCAAGGTTGACCGTTCAGCTGCATATGCGGCGCGGTATTTGGCGAAAAACGTGGTGGCGGCTGGTTTGGCGAAGCGCTGTGTTATCCAGTTGTCTTATGCGATTGGCGTGGCTGAGCCTCTGTCGATTTACGCAGACACATACGGAACCGGCACGGTGCATGAAGTTGAGATTGAACGCGCTATTGCCGAAGTGATGGACCTGACGCCTCGCGGCATTCGCGAGCATCTGGGCCTGAACAAACCGATCTATCAGCGTACGGCAGCTTATGGTCATTTCGGGCGTGCGCCGGAAATGGACGGCGGCTTTAGCTGGGAAAAAACCGATCTGGTGGATGTGCTGAAGCGCACAGTTTAACGTCTATGTCTAACGAACCAAACATCAAACCAGCGGATGCACCGCGGCGGAATTTTTATGGCCGCCGTCGGGGCAAAGCCCTGCGTAAAAACCAGATTAAGCATCTGGATACGACGCTGGAGGCGGTTTCGCCCAAGGGCGTGTCAGTTGAGGAAAATCCTGACCGTAACCCCATTGATCTGGCGGCTTTGTTTGGCAACGATAATCCCGTTTGGTTGGAAATCGGGTTCGGCGGTGGCGAGCATCTTTTGCATATGGCGCAGACTTATCCCGACGTGAATGTTCTGGGCGTTGAAGCGTTTCTGAACGGTGTGGCAAAAATCGTGCCGTTGATTGATGAACATAAGCTGAGCAATGCGCGGGTCTATTGGGGCGATGCACGGGATTTGCTTGAAGTGCTTCCTGAAAGTTCGCTGGAAAAGGTGTTTTTGCTGTACCCTGACCCGTGGCACAAAACGCGGCACCATGCGCGGCGGTTTGTGAATACCGAAAATTTGGGTATGATCTCGGGGGCGATGAAATCTGGTGGAATATTCCGGATTGCGACGGACATTGAAAACTATGTCCATCACACGCTAGAACGAATAATGCCACGGGATGATTTCGAGTGGTTGGCAGATGCCCCGCAAGACTGGCGCGAGCCATGGGGTGACTGGACCCGCACAAGGTACGAGGCAAAAGCGATCCGCGAGGGGCGCACGCCGCATTACCTGACGTTTCGCAAGATTTAGCAAAACCGGCACGGTTGATGCAGGTCAAGGCGCAAGCATCCTTATGAGCGTTCAATGTAGAAAATTGAATGTGAAGGATGAGCTAATGAAATCGATAACTGAACGTGAAACCCAATTACGGGCCCGCATGACCGAACTGGATGCACACCTGCATACTATCGAAGATGCGCTGGATGAGACCCCAGATAAAGACGTTGAAGAGCGTGCCGTTGAGCGTGAAAATGATGAAGTTCTAGAGGGACTGGGGAATGCGGAACTGCTGGAATTCCGCATGATCGAAGCCGCATTGGCACGTGTAGCCGAAGACGAGTATGGTTACTGCGTGGACTGCGGCGACAAAATCACGGAAGAACGTCTGGACGTGTTGCCGGCGACTCCGAAATGTCAGAAATGTGCTTCCTAAATCAATATGAAAGGAGCTGCTATGCCTTTTGAAAGTCTAAAAGCCCGCATGGCGATGTTGTTGGAACAGATGATCCATCAACCCGAAGACATGCACGAATTGCAAGAAACCCTGCGCGAAGAGTTGGCGGAGTTACGGGCCTCTGGTCTGCCGGTTCCGCTTGACCTTGTCGAGCTAGAGCAACGTTTGGAAGACCAGTTGAACTTGCCCAAGAAGGGTAAATGAAAGCGTCTTCAGACGATGTTACCCTTTCAAGGGTAATCAGCCTTCCGCTGCTTGTGTTATATGGCCTTGGCGTCACGATTGGCGCAGGCATTTATGTATTGGTTGGTGAAACTGCAGCGCAAGCGGGCATGTATGCGCCCTTGTCGTTCATTTTTGCCGCCATCGTGATGGCCTTTAGCGCCGGCACATTTGCCGAGTTAAGCGTGCGGTTCCCCCAAAGTGCCGGAGAGGCGATTTATGTTAAGGAAGGGTTAAGGTCCGAAGGGCTGTCGTTGTTAACTGGTGGCATCGTTTTGATGTCTGCGACCGTTGCTGCGGCCACGATCACGCTGGGTGGTACGGGCTATGTTCTGGAACTGGTAGGCCTTCCACGCGAAGTTGTTATCGTTTCGATCGTGCTGTTGATGGGCGGTATCGCGGCGTGGGGCGTTAAGGAATCCGTAATTTTTGCGGCTGTTTTTACAGTTCTTGAAATTCTGGGATTGTTGGTCATCATTGGCGCAGGCTTTTGGACGCAGCCGGATTTACTGGCGCGCTTGCCAGAGGTAATCCCGCCGATTGGTGACATGGCCGCCCTGACGGCAATATTCACCACCAGCCTTATCGCGTTCTTTGCCTTCATCGGTTTTGACGATGTGGTTAATTTGGTTGAGGAGACAAAAAACCCCGCACGGACTATGCCTCTCGCAATTTTAATCGTGCTGGTTGTTGCCACCGTGTTGTATTTCTTGGTGACTGCCGTTGCGGTGCTGACGGTTCCGCTTGAGGATCTGGGGGCCTCGCAAGCGCCAATCGGGTTGTTGTTTGAACGACTTACAGGCAGCTCTCCTTTAGTTATAACGCTGATCGCGGTTGTTGCGACGCTGAACGGGATTGTGATTCAAATCGTTATGGCGGCGCGGGTTTTGTATGGTTTGGGCAAGAAAGGCAGCATTCCTACGTTCTTCGCCCGCATTCACCCCAAGACCCACACGCCTATGCTTTCAACGGGGTTGGTTACGGCTGTTATCTTGACGCTCGCGTTGTTTTTCCCAATCGGGACGTTGGCCGAAACGACGACGCAGTTTATTTTGGCGGTGTTTACCTTGGTTAATCTGTCGTTGGTGGTGCTAAAAATTCGCAAAGTTCCAGCGCCGGGTGGGGCTTATACCGTTGGCATATGGGTGCCCATTGGCGGCGTGATTGCCTGTTTGTTGCTGCTGGTCGGACCATACATCCTTTTATGACCTAACGTAAAAACACATTCAATTATTGTAATATGACGTGCGATCGCTATATAGGACCTAACACAGTCATATAGGAGAGGGCCGATGACCCCTGAAGTAAAAGCATTTTTCGACAACGCTACCAACACGGTTTCGTTTGTAATCAAAGACCCGAACAGCGCAAGCGTTGCGATTGTAGATTCCGTTCTGGATTTCAATTTCTCGAATGGACATACCGATACAACGTCCGCCGATGAAGTAATCGCCTATGTGCGCGCCAACGATCTGAAGGTTGAATGGATTTTGGAATCGCATGTTCATGCAGACCACCTTTCGGCCGCGCCGTACATCCAACAGCAGGTTGGCGGCAAGATCGGCATTGGTGCAAACATCACGATTGTGCAGGACGTGTTTGGCAAAGTCTTCAATGAGGGCAGCGAATTCCAGCGTGATGGGTCGCAGTTCGACAAGTTGTTCGTTGATGGTGACATCATCGAAATTGGCACCATGAAGGTTGACGTTATGCACACGCCAGGTCACACGCCTGCTTGTATGACCTACGTAGTGGGTGATGCGGCATTTGTGGGCGACACGATGTTTATGCCTGATTTCGGCACAGCGCGCTGTGATTTCCCCGGTGGTTCAGCCGAGGACCTTTACGCCTCTATCCAGAAGATTTTGACGTTGCCGGATGACACTCGTATTTTTGTAGGTCACGATTATAAAGCGCCGGGCCGTGACGAATTTGCATGGGAAACTTCGGTTGCCGAGCAAAAGGCAGTGAACGTACACGTTGGTGCGGGCAAAGCCGAAGAGGAATTCGTGCAAATGCGGACGGATCGGGATGCGCAGCTGGCGATGCCCAAATTGATTGTGCCAGCTATTCAGGTTAACATGCGTGCAGGGCAAATGCCTGAGGCCGAAGAGAACGGCCAAGTATATCTAAAGGTACCAATTAATGCTCTCTAATACTGATAACCAAGGTTTCATCCGGGGCTTGCTCCGGATGGTTTCAGGTTCAAACGAACCCAAACAAATGCGTATTCGCCAGATAACTGAGACGTATAGCGTTAGCGCCCAGATCAGCGAAGCAGATGTCGTTGCGATCAAAGAGGCCGGCTTCAAAACGCTGATGTGCAACCGTCCGGATGGTGAGAGCGCAGGGCAACCCACTTCTGATGCAATGAAAAAACTTGCGAAAGAGCATGGCTTGAAATTCTTCTACATACCGCAAGGGCATCGGGGAATTAGTAACAATACATTGATTGATTTTAAGAAAGCGGTCGTCGCTAAAAACGGTCCGGTACTGGCTTATTGCCGATCCGGCAATCGTTGCACTATGCTTTGGAACGCCCATCAAGGGTAGGTGATTCAGTCTAGGGGCGGCTCCATGTTTAAACGATATTTTCCGATTTTGGAGTGGTCCAAGGGTTATGATCGCAGCACGTTGACGGATGATCTGGTCGCGGCGGTTATCGTGACGATCATGCTGATACCGCAATCTTTAGCGTATGCGCTGCTGGCAGGTTTGCCACCTGAAATGGGGCTGTATGCTGCGATTTTGCCATTGCTGGCCTACGCATTGTTCGGCCATAGCCGCACATTGGCGGTTGGGCCGGTGGCGGTTGTCTCGCTTATGACGGCGGCTGTGGTCGGCGATATGGCCTTGCAGGGTACTGCGGAATACGCGGCAATGGCGATTGCGCTGGCCATGATCTCGGGCGTTATATTGCTGGTGATGGGGCTGTTTCGGCTGGGGTTTCTGGCGAACTTCCTTAGCCATCCTGTGATATCCGGGTTTATGCTTGCGGCAACGCTGATTATTGCAACCAGCCAGATCAAACATATCTTTGGTATCAGTGCATCGGGCAGCAATCTGATCGCGCTGATTGGTTCCCTGGCTGAAAACATTACCGACATGAACTTGATCACTTTGGCGATAGGCATTGCCGCCATCGGGTTTTTGTATTGGGCGCGCACGGGCATGAAGTCGTTGCTTGTACGGCTTGGCGTAGATGAAAAACTTGCGGGTATCCTGTCTAAAACGGGCCCGATTATCGTTGTGGTGATGACCACGACGGTGACATGGGCGCTGGGTTTGGCGGATAAAGGCGTTAGCGTCGTTGGTACGTTGCCCAGTGGTTTCCCACCTTTCAGTGTACCCACTTTCGATATGGGGGTCTGGGGGCAATTGTTTGGCTCAGCCGTTCTTATTTCGATCGTTGGTTTCGTTGAATCGATATCGGTAGCGCAAACCCTTGCTGCGAAGCGGCGTCAGCAGATATCACCAGATCAGGAGCTGGTCGGGCTGGGCGCGGCCAATATCGCGTCCGCGTTTTCGGGTGGGTATCCTGTGACGGGCGGGTTGTCCCGATCTATTGTGAATTTTGATTCCGGCGCCAAGACGCCTGCGGCGGGTGGGTTTACTGCCGTCGGCGTGCTTATTGCCGCGGTTTTTCTTACGCCGTTTCTATTCTTCCTGCCAAAGGCAACTTTGGCGGCCATTATAATCGTCGCAGTACTGTCATTGATGAATTTTGGTAAACTTAAACAGACATGGCATTATTCCAGAACCGATTTCGCGGCGATGGCGGCGACGATTATTCTGACGCTGACCTTCGGGGTGGAATTGGGGATTATCGCGGGTGTTGGCGTTTCCGTGTTTCTACACCTTTACCGTACTTCAAGACCACATTCCGCCATCGTTGGCCAAGTGCCAGGTACAGAGCATTTCCGGAACGTTAACCGTCACGAGGTCATCGTTACCCCTGAGATTTTCACAATCCGTATCGATGAAAGCCTCTATTTCCCCAATGCGCGGTTCCTTGAGGACAAGATTTACGACGCCGTTGCCTCGGATGATCAGATCGAGCATGTGGTGCTGATGTGTTCGGCCGTAAACTTCATTGATGCCTCCGCGCTAGAAAGCCTTGAGGCCATTAACGAGCGTCTTGGGCATTCAGACGTGATGTTGCACCTGTCAGAAGTGAAGGGGCCGGTTATGGACCGCCTGAAGCGCTCGCATTTTCTGGAGCATCTGTCTGGGCGGGTTTATCTGACCCAATACGATGCCGTGCACACGATCAACCCACATGTGGCTAATCGTGCGATGGAGATGTCACGGGTCGAATAGTTTAGGCTGTTAACGCTTCGGGTTCCGGTAAACCGTTAGAGCGGCAACACGCCGTCACGGTATTCGCCAGAAGACAGGCGATGGTCATCGGACCAACGCCGCCTGGAACGGGAGTGATGGCACCTGCAACTTCGCTGGCAGACGCGAAATCTACGTCCCCAACCAAACGCATCTTTCCTTCGCCCCGTTCAGGCGCAGGAATGCGGTTGATACCTACGTCAATCACAGTCGCACCGAGCTTAACCCAATCGGCGTTAATCATTTCGGCGCGGCCAACGGCGGCGACCAGAATGTCGGCGTTACGGCATAACGCCTCGATATCTTTGGTGCGGGAATGGGCGATGGTGACTGTGCAGCTGTCCTTCAACAACAGCTGCGCCATAGGTTTGCCCACAATATTTGAACGCCCAACGACAACCGCATTCATGCCCGACAGCGAGCCGTGCTTATCGCGCAGCATCATCAAACAGCCGAGCGGCGTGCAAGGCACCATGCTTTTCTGTCCTGTCGCCAAGCGCCCGACGTTCAGGATGTTAAATCCGTCCACGTCTTTTTCAGGAATGATGGCGTTGATCACGAGGTTTTCGTCAATATGATCCGGTACGGGCAGCTGGCATAGGATGCCGTGCACCGCTGGGTCGTTGTTCAACTGGTCGATTAACGCCAAGAGGTCGGCTTGGGGCGTGTCTGCGGGCAGCTTGTGTTCATAGGAATTCATCCCGCATTCGGCGGTCTGTTTGCCTTTGTTCCGCACGTAGACCTCAGAAGCAGGATCCTCGCCAACCAGAACCACCGCTAGACCCGGGGTAATGCCTTGGGCTTTAAGGGTGGCAACATGCGCTGCCACCTTTTCGCGAACGGTTGCGGCGAAAGCTTTGCCGTCGATGATATCTGCTGTCATGATGAAATCCTCCTACCGCTTCTTTTAGAACAAACCTTCGATCTGTCCAGCGTCATTCAACATGATCGCTTCGGCAGATGGTTTGCGCGGTAGGCCCGGCATGGTCATGATCTCGCCGCAGATAACGACGATGAAACCTGCACCGGCGGAAAGGCGGACTTCACGCACAGGAACCGAGTGGCCTGTCGGGGCCCCGCGAAGATCAGGATCGGTCGAGAAACTGTATTGCGTCTTCGCCATGCATACGGGCAGGTGGCCAAAACCGGCTTCTTCCCATGTCTTCAACTGGGCGCGAATTTTCTTGTCGGCCATGACTTCATCGGCGCGATAAACACGCTTGGCGATGGTTTCGATTTTCTCGAACAACGGCATGTCGTCAGGGTAAAGCGGTGCGAACTGCGCGACGTTGGCATCGGCGATTTCTACGACGCGTTTGGATAACGCCTCAATACCTTTCGAGCCATGCTCCCAATGCTTACACAAAATCGCTTCGGAGCCGTGGGTGGCGACGTAATCGATCACCGCCTGGACCTCGGCATCAGTGTCGGTTACGAAATGGTTAATCGCTACAACAACCGGCACGCCGAAAGCTTTCATGTTTTCGATATGGCGGCCAAGGTTTGGTGCTCCTGCGTTCACCGCGTCAACGTCTTCAGCGCCAAGATCAGCGCGGGCGATGCCGCCGTTCATTTTCATGGCGCGAATTGTTGCTACCAGTACAACAACGTCGGGTGCGATATCCGCTTTGCTGCATTTGATGTTCATGAACTTTTCAGCGCCCAGATCGGCACCAAAGCCAGCTTCGGTCACAACGTAGTCCGCTAGTTTCAGCGCGGTTTTGGTTGCCACAACAGAGTTACAACCGTGCGCGATATTGGCGAACGGGCCGCCGTGAACGAACGCCGGGTTGTTTTCGAGCGTCTGGACCAGATTTGGCTGCATTGCTTGTTGCAACAGAACCGTCATCGCGCCGTCAGCTTTGATGTCGCGACAATAGATTGGTTTACGATCGCGCGTATAGGCCACGATGATGTCGCCAAGGCGTTGTTGAAGGTCGTCCAGATCATCTGCCAGACACAGGATCGCCATAACTTCGGAGGCCACGGTGATATCGAAACCCGTTTGGCGCGCGAACCCGTTGGCGATGCCGCCAAGGCTGATAACCGTGTCGCGAAGGGCGCGGTCGTTCATGTCCATGACGCGCTTCCATGTGATGCGACG
>JAGLUD010000140.1 GCA_023134935.1 Paracoccaceae bacterium
TACAACAGCACCGAGGACAAGTCACACATTGGCGATGCCCGCGAGATCACCATGATCACCCGCCCAGCCGACGAAGTCATAATGCAAAATCCGTGCGCTGGAACGGCGATGTTTGTCGAATCCTTAATGGTAGACGCGCTGGGTGTAGCCATGGACAAAGCAAAAGGGGCGCAGCCTGATTTTGACCTTGCCGCAAATCTTACCGAATTACTAACAGCCGGCCTGATTACAGACATAAAATAGATGGGGAAATTAATGCAATCGATTCTTAACCTTCATGACCGCTTATTCATCGCAATTCACACAATACTGGGGCCATGGTTCTTGACCACAACCGCGAGGTTCTCTTTTACGTCCGTAACGCTTTTATTTTTCTGGAACTCCGGTAAAACCAAAATCGGAGACGGCATTTTCTCTCCGTCTTTTGGCGCATACGCACAAATATTTCCGCAGAAGTTCGAGTCGCTGGGATACGACGAAAGCCTAATGTCCAGTTTCGACACGCTCGTCGTGTTGCTTGGCACCTACGGCGAATTTATCCTGCCCGCTATGATCGCGCTTGGCTTGTTTACACGTCTGGCCAGTATAGGGATGATCGGTTTTATCGGGATGATGAGCTTCGTTGATATTACCGGACACAACGCCGACGCCACAACCATCGGCGCGATGTTTGACCGCCTGCCCTACGGATTGATCATGGATCAACGCCTGTTGTGGGTATTCTTGTTGCTGTTGCTGGTGATCAAAGGTGGAGGTCCAATTTCCGTGGATTACATTCTGACGAAGTTCCGCAAATAAAAAGGGCGCGATTTAACTCGCGCCCTTTTTAATCGACTACTTACCAACCTTAAAAGTCGATATACTCGATAAAGTCATTCATCATAATGACCCACCAATCGACGGTGTCTTTGAAGTTGGTCGCCGAAACACCGCCGTAAAGGTTGGCGTCCATTTCAAGGCGTGGATCACTTTCGTCGTCTAGGTAAACTTTCACCCAACGCTTTTCGAGATTGAAATCTTGCGCGCGTGTAAGCGACATTCCGTCTTCCATGTCAAAGCTTACGCTGAACTGGACATCGCGACAGTTTTCGCCGTCCGTACAGCCGTAAAAGAATATGTCGTACTCGTACCCGTTTGCCGACGAAGTAATCATCGGGTCGCCGACACCATCAGTTCCAGTGACTGCGCGATAGCCTTCGTCTTGAACCAGCGCGGCTAGAATATCGACATCGGATGCATCCACCAACGCCTGTGCATTGGCACCAAGCGGCGCAAGTGTAAGGGCAATTGCGGCTAGTAATGATTTTTTAAACATTAGATTTCCTTCAGAATAGAATATGATACGCGGCACGCTATCAGACAGTTTCTGTGTTCGCTACATTCTTTTATGGAAAAGTGGCGCGGTTGACGGGGCTCGAACCCGCGACCTCCGGCGTGACAGGCCGGCACTCTAACCAGCTGAGCTACAACCGCACAGCCTCTACGTAACAACCCTGCGCGTGTGGCCCAAGGACGGAATGGTGGGTGATGAGAGGCTCGAACTCCCGACATCTTCCGTGTAAAGGAAGCGCTCTACCAACTGAGCTAATCACCCATTCCGTGGGAGGCTGATAAACCGTATTTTCGGGGTCGGCAAG
>JAGLUD010000141.1 GCA_023134935.1 Paracoccaceae bacterium
ACAACGGGTTGCGCGGACTAGCGGGCATCGTACCTTCAATGGCAAGGATGCTGGTGGTTTGAAAAACTGGTGTTGAGATGAACAGGTAGAAAAATGCGGTTGCTACCGTAGGGGCGGCAACGAAAATCGCCAGCAGTATTCCCGCCATTCGACGGGATTTTTGGCGCGCGGCAATTAGGGCTGCACGGGCGGTTTCGATGTCGTCGAGCGCTTCGAGATGGGCGCGTGCTTTGTCCATCCGGCGCGCCTCAAGCGCTTCGGCTTCTTCGCGGCGGCGGGTTTCGGCGTTGCGAATGCGCGCGGATTTGTCGGTCTCAAACTGGTCTAGGCGGGTTTTGCGATCGGTGTCAGCTTGGCGCAGACGCTCGGTGTTTGGGTCGGCAGCGGCTTGCCGGCGAACCTCGCGCCATTTGCGGAGGCGATCTTGTTCCTGCGCCAAAGTCGGGGACTGGGTGAGGGTGCTATCCGGCATTGCGAGCGGCCTCGTTCCAGTAGGTGTTGCCGTATCCGCCTGCATAATCAAGGGTGTCTTGGGCTTCTTCAGCAGAGGAGCACGGCAACAATTGTCCTGCATGCAGGGCGTAATATTTCGTGCAGAACCGGTTCAGCGTGCGAGCGTGGCGCGACATCAGGATTAAGCCTGATCGGGTTAGACGCTCTAGCAATGCCGCCTCGCATTTGTCGCGGAAATTGTGATCGCCCGCGCTGGTGATCCCGTCGCTTAGGTAGGTGTCACACTCCACCGACATGGAGAATGCAAACCCAAGTCGGGCACGCATCACGGGGGCGTATTGCCCGACAGGGCGGTGGAAGTAGGCGCCGATGTCGGCAAAACTTTCACAATAGTCTGTGGTTTCCTTGACATTGCGGCGAAGCAGGCGTGCGAGAAAGCAGACGTTCTCGGCCCCTGAAAGCCCTGCGTGAAACCCTGCCGTGCTGCCAATCGGGTGGGACAGGCTGCTGTGGCGCTGGATATGGCCGGCGTCGGGACGCTCTACGCCGGATAAAACCCGCGCGAGTGTGGTTTTGCCCGCTCCGCCCAAGGCTAGAATACCGATACTTTCACCACGCAGGAATTTTGCCGAGACATTGTTTAGAATGATGTTTGGATGAGTATGATCAGGGTGATAACGGGTGACGTTGAGAAGGGAAATCATGTCAACTCCAATCCGTCGCGACTGCGTCTATATGCTGATTGCAGGACATAGGACGCCGTCAGGAATACTGAGGACATCCCCAACGGAACGCCCATATTCGCGAAAGCTGACGTGTAGTCGAGGAAGACGCCGGAGCGTGTGATCTCGATCGTATGCAGTAGAGGGTTCCATTGCAGGTAGGGGAGCAGGGTTGAGGGAAGCTCGGGTGCCGTGAAGAAGATGCCCGAGATCCAGAACATGGGGCGAAGCAGGACCGGAACTATGCGTTTGGCTGTTTCGGAGACCATGCCAAGGATCGCGGCGAAACGCCCTACGGCCGTGCCGAATATGGCCGTAAGCAACAGACCGTTTATGAACTCCAGCGGGCTGTGAATGGGGGTAGGGCCGAAGATTGCAGTGATCAACACCCATATCAAGGCGAAAATGATGATCGTGTTTAGGACCTCCAGCAAGGCGGCGGCAAAAAGCAGGTCAGACATCCGAACCCCACCGAAGTGCACCAGATGACGATGCGTACTAGCGACACGACTCATGGAGGTGATCGTGTAGCGGAACAGTACATAAGGCACGAAACCTGTCGCGATGAATGCAGGCGTATCGACGGGGATTGCAGGACTGCGCCCCAGTAGCGTGAAGAAAAACATCAATGTGCCGATCCACAAAAGCGGCACGAGGAACGTCCACGCATAACCAAGCGGGTCACCAGCGAAGCGACACCGAACCTCGCGCAGCATGATGGTGTGGATTGTGCTGGCCCAGTTCCACGCGCCGTTTGCGAGATGTGTCATGCGCGGGCCGCCGTTTTGTGTACCGCTTCGGGCGCTGTGGTGCCGGACAATAATTGCAAGGTTTTGGGCAGTATGCAGTCCATCGCGAAATTTTCGGAGGCGAAGGCAGCGGCTGCTTTGCCCATACGTTCGCGTTGCGCGGTGTTGGTTGCCAGCGTCAGGAAGTACCCCAGAAATTGCGCCAGTTGCGGTTGTTCGGTGGATCCAAGCAGGAAGCCGGTTTGGTTGGGAATAAAAGCTTCGGATGCGCCACCTGCAGGGGTGGAGATAACGGGGATGCCGGCGAGCTGCGCCTCGATTAGCACGTTGGGCAGGCCTTCGAGCCGCGATGTCAGACCCAGCGCATCCATTTTGGACAGCCAATATCCAACGTTGCGGGATTTGCCTATAAACAGGCAGCGATGGGCGATGCCCAGTTCTTCGGCGTAAGATTGCGCGGCGGGCAGCAGATTGCCGTCGCCGACCAGCACAAAGCGGCTGCACGGGTGGGCGACCATTGCTGCGGCGGCGAATTCAAGCCACATGTGCGGGCGTTTGTTTTGATCAAAACGGAAGACTGCGCCAAAGGTGAAATCGGCATCGGGTGTGGATTTTACGAATTTCTCCCATCGTTTTTGTTCCAGATCGCTGCCGTCAGCTGTGATGGTTTCAGCGGCGTTATGGACAACCTTAATGGCGTCAGTGGGTAGATCTAGCCAGCGCGCATACGCATTTGCACCCGCATGGGTATTGGCTGAAAATGTTACGCCCGGAATTTTTGACAACGCGCAATACATGTCGAAGTATTCGTCTTTCATCATCTCCGGGCGCAGGTCCGGTGGCATCCCGCGAAGCGATATGACGATATGCGGAATGTTCGCGGCGAGGGCGGCGAGGGCCGTTCCGAGCACAGCGCCGTCTTGCCAGATATAGGCAACCTCTGGGCGCATGACGGACAGGTGCGGGGTTAGGCGGCGCACTGCCTCCAACGTTTGAGGGGGGAGGAAGCGAAGCAGGTCTTCCGGCAGCGCGGTTGGACCTGCTGGTAGCTCGCTGATCACGGAAACGGGGATGTCGGCCTGTTGCAATTTAGGCAAGAAGAAATCACGCCCACGTTCGGGGGATAGCGTGGAGACGAAAACCTCAACCGGTCCGGTTATTCCGATATGGTCTGGGTCGCTGATCGACTGGTTGCGCTTCATTTCGACGGCCAAACGGGTCATTTGTCGTTCTGCGCCACCTGCACCGAGTGAGCCAGTAATGAACGCAACACCGCCGATATGTGGCGAGATCGAAGCGACGGGGGAACGGTTTTGGAACTGCGCCAGCGATTGTGAGAGCGCCGCAGATGCAGTCAGTGTGCGCGTATGGCTGGGCGCAATGTAGGTTTCGAACAACCCATCAAAAAGGAAGCTGCCGAAGTCTTCGGAATAATGTGAGAGGCTCGTTTCTGCATCCGACATCGCCGCATGTTGCCCGAACGCCTGCATGGAGGCGGTTGGGTTAAATAAGCGTAAGCCGAGGCTTGTAGCGACACCTTCGACCATCGCTATGTATTTGGCGCGACTGGCAATCGGTTCATGGGCTGCTGTTAGGGCGTTGCAATGGGTCACGAAGATGACGCTCGGCAGGTGATCACGGATCTCGGTTAGGTCACGTTTCAAGCGCTCGGGCGTTGATAGCGTACGGGTTAGGTTTTGCAGCAAGCCTTGGTCGCAAGTTGTTAGGGCTTGAAAGCTGTCTTGTTTGTCCAGGAATGTCCGTTTGGCGTGTTCCTGCTTTCCATCGGCTAAGCGCCAAAAGTCACGGGAGCGGCGGTTATCTGCGAAGAAGTCGGTGAAGTGGCGGGTGACGTAGTTGAGTTGGACTTGAGTGTCGGCAATCCGAAGCTCCTTCGCGGAGGACAGTTCTATAAAATAAATGTCGGATGTGGGGTGCGTGGTATCTGCAAGGAGATCAATATCTGCGTTGGGCATAAGCAAGGGCGCGATTTCGGCGGGCGGGGTGAATTCCCCCTGAAGGAACCGGACTTGTTGCAAAGCCTCGGCGCTGGTGTGGGTGTAACCATAGATACGGCCCGTGTTGTTAATCACAGGATGCGTCGAAGATGCTGCTTTGAACGGCGTGCTAATCCGGCAGGACCCGATGGCTGTTATCCTTGTCGATTCTCTCACGTATGCCCCCGAATTGGTTAATGCCCGTTTAGATTTGAGGAAATTGGTTAAAGATTCGTAAAATTTATCGAAAATTCTGGCGGGTAGGATTTACGCTGCGTCAAAACCAGTGAACGAGCGT
>JAGLUD010000142.1 GCA_023134935.1 Paracoccaceae bacterium
CCGCTCCAACCATGGCGGATCGGGGATGGCGTCATCATCACAAAACGCGATGATCTCACCCGCCGCAACGGCAATCCCGGCGTTTCTGGCGGCAGAGATGTTTGCGTTGGTGAAGGGGATGTATTTAACGTGGTTAACGAAAGGTGAAGGCTCGGTATCCGTCACTACAATAACTTCGAAACTATCGTGTGTTTGATGGCGCAAGCTTTGCAGCAGCCGTAATAGATGCTCAGGCCGTTTCTGGCTGACAATTATCAAGCTGACGGGTGATGCCTTCATGCCATCCCTTGGTCGCTAAGAATTTTTTCTATACGGGCGATGTCGATAGGGTTGTTCAATTCCCAGAATGCACGTCCTTTGGCGTCAACTTCTACACATTGGACGGGCACGTTGTTTTCCATGAAACGCAGTTGTTCCAATCCTTCCCAATGCTCTAGTTTGCCTTCATTCCAGTCGGGATACTGCCGAAGGGCCGAGGCGCGGTACGCATAGACGCCGATGTGGTGAAAGACGGGCACATCCTCGTGCGGTTCAAATCGGCGCCCAGTGTACGGCAGCACCTCTTTTGAGAAATACAGCGCCTTGCCGGATGTGTCGAAAACCACCGTAGTTCCGCCTACACGCCCGTTTTCGCGATCTTCCTGAAACCCGTTTAGGGCAGCCGCATCACAGCGCAACACAGGTGTGGCCATGTCGATATTTTGGTTCTGCATTGCAGCAACGACATCGTCTATGAACCACGGCGGGGTTAGTGGGGCGTCACCTTGCAGGTTAACCACAACGTCAAACCCGTCGAAGTGATTGAGAGCCTCAGCGCAACGCTCGGTCCCGTTTAGGCAGCTTGAAGAGGTCATGATGACCTCGGCGCCAAATTCTTCAGCGGTGTCTTTAATGCGGATGTCGTCGGTGGCTACTACAATGCGATCTACGCTTTTGACCTGCTGGGCCGCTTCCCATGTGCGGCGGATCAGACTACGAGGTTCCCCGGTGACGCCGCGCAACTCCGCCAGCGCTTTGCCGGGAAAACGGCCGGAGGCGTAACGCGCAGGAATGACGAGCAGTACGGGCATTCAGCCTTGTACCAGATCGACACCGGGTGCGTAGGCGATGAAAAATGGGTTTTCATAGATGGGTTTGCCATAGGTTAACGGCGTGTGATCGTCGAAACGGATGACATCGCCGCCCGCGCCCAGCAATACGGCATGTCCAGCCGCCGTGTCCCATTCCATAGTCCGCCCGAGGCGTGGGTAAAGGTCCGCCTCGCCTGCTGCGACCAGACAGAACTTCAACGAAGATCCGGCGCTTTGGAATGCGTTAACATTGTATTTACCAATGTACTCATCGGTTGCCTGATCGCGATGCGATTTTGAGGCGACAACAGTTAACGAGGTGTTATCGGGCTTCGTCACCGAAATAGGATTGATTTCGCCTACTACATCCGGATCGAAAACGCCGAGTTCTTCAACCGTTTGGCCATCAGCTTGCGTGTAGAAAAGGCGTTGTCGTGCGGGGGCATAGACGACGCCCAGCACAGGCGTGCCGTTTTCGATTAACGCGATGTTAACGGTGAAGTCCCCGCGGCGGTGAACGAATTCTTTGGTGCCATCCAGCGGGTCAACGATGAAAAAGCGGTCGGCAGTAATGCTATGGCTATCGGACTGTTCCTCGGTAACGATTTCGATGTCGGGGAAGGCTGCGCGCAGACCGGCGAATATCAGGGCATCGGCGGCCTCGTCGGCGGCGGTTACGGGGCTGTCGTCGGATTTCAACTTCACGTCAAAATCGTCGCCCTCGTAAATGCGCATGATCTCGGTGCCAGCTAAAATTGATAGACGGCGAATTTCAGAAACTATTTTGGTGTTTGGCATTTGTTAAAGCCTTTTGCATATGTTCCGCGGATAATGTTAAGGCTATATGTACGCAACTGACGGTTCTGGGCAAGCCGTGTTTTCAAGCCGGCCAAGGGATCGTTGATGGAAATTAGGACCAGAGTTAACAGAACTTTATTCGGCGCAAGCATGTCGTTTACGGAGTTGCTGTTTCACTCAGTCGTGAGAGATGCGCGAAAATCGAGCGGAAATGCGACCCTTGGGTTGCTTCTCGTTATGCTCCAAAGCTTAACGATGCTGGCGGTCTTTTTCCTTCTTTTCACGGTGCTCGGGATGAGGTCCGCTGCAATTCGCGGGGATTTCGTAGTCTTCCTACTGACAGGAATCTTTCTGTTTTTGACTCACAACAAGGCTGTTGCGTCGGCTATGGGTGCTGTTTCGCCGGTCGGAGGTCTTACATTACACACACCGATTAGCTCGCTTTTGAACATTTTGGCGTCCGTTCTTTCGGGTCTTTATTTGCAAGTATTAGGGTTCGCTCTAATTTTGCTTGTTGTCCACATTATGCGTGGTGGTTTGGAGTTTTATAATCCCGCAGGCCTTATATTTCCGTTTTTCATGGCGTGGGCCAGCGGAATCGCGATCGGCTTGATGTTCGGGGTTTTAAGGCCGTTTGCACCGAAATTTATTCCGATGGTGGCGATGATGTACCGTCGCGCCAATATGATAACGAGTGGCAAAATGCTGCCAGCAAACTACATGTCGGCAACCATGATTACGTGGTTTGACTGGAACCCGTTGTTCCACACGATTGACCAAGCGCGCGGGCATGCGTTTGTTAACTACTTTCCACGGCACACAAACATGGAATATCCTGTTTACCTGTCACTATCACTGGTGATGGTGGCTATGATGATAGAATTCTGGCTTCGCAAAAATATGGGCGAAAGTTGGGGCAAGAGGTCCAAATTATGAGTGAAGAAAAACCTAAAGGTGACTTGGCGTTGCAAACTATTGCGATGCCTGCGGACACAAATGCCAATGGTGATATTTTCGGCGGTTGGCTGATGGCGCAAATGGATCTGGGGGCCTCGGTTGTGGCGCGAACGCGATCGAACGGAAAAGTTGCGACTGTGGCTGTGAACGCGATGACGTTTCACAAACCGGTGCATGTTGGTGATCTTGTGACGATATATTCGGAGCTTTTGAAAGTGGGCACCACGTCGATGCATGTCGGCGTGGAGGCATGGATCACCCGTTTGCCGGAGGGCATTCGCGTGAAGGTGACTGAGGCCAAGTTCGTTTTTGTTGCCGTCGACGGCGATGGTAACAAAAGGCAACTGTCGTGATCAGCCCCAAAGATCTAGAGGCCTTGCTTGGCAAGGAGGTTGGCCTTTCTCGCTGGTTTCTGATGGATCAGGAACGCGTTGGGCTGTTTGCGGATGTGACCGAAGATCAGCAATTCATTCATGTTGATCCCGAGAAGGCGAAGACTACGCCTTTTAGTGGCACTATTGCCCACGGCTTTTTGACGCTGTCTATGTTAAGCCTAATGGCCAAAGATGCGGTGCCGAGGGTCGAAGGGCTGACACACAGCGTCAATTATGGCTTTGATCGCATCCGGTTCATTTCCCCCGTCAGTACCGGAAAGCGGATACGCGGCCGGTTTGAGCTTATCGCGATCAATGTGGGCACTGGAGAGATCACCCAAACCATGAAAGTAACGGTCGAAATCGAGGATAACGATAAACCCGCGCTGGTCGCTGAGTGGATAACGCGGCACTATTTTTCTTAAGTATTATGAATCCTTTGGCCGAAAACCCAAAGAATCAGCACTTACATCAAAAAAACGTGAAAAAGACCCCCTGCAGACGGTTGCAGCGCGCAAATGTGACTCCTATATACCCTTCAAACGATCCCCGCATTGGGGGTTACCTTATGGGAAGAAGTCCGGGGGCCATAATGGACCCGCACTTCACACTCGCCGCTAGAAAGGAAGACACATGTCTAAAGTTATCGGTATTGACCTTGGAACTACAAACTCCTGCGTTGCCATCATGGATGGTGCACAGGCTAAAGTTATTGAAAACTCCGAGGGTGCACGGACTACGCCGTCCATCGTAGGTTTCACAGATGAAGAGCGTCTGGTTGGTCAGGCTGCTAAACGTCAGGCTGTGACAAACCCTGAAAACACACTCTCTGCTATCAAACGTCTGGTTGGCCGTCGCATTGATGATGCAATGGTTACGAAAGATATGGACATGGTTCCATACAAGATCGTTGACAGTGGCGAAGGTGATGCATGGGTTGAAGCTCAGGGTGAGAAATACTCCCCTTCGCAGATCTCTGCATTCATCTTGGGTAAAATGAAAGAAACAGCCGAGGATTATCTTGGCCAAGGTGTGACGCAAGCCGTTATCACTGTTCCTGCGTATTTCAACGACGCACAGCGTCAGGCAACCAAAGACGCTGGCCGCATTGCTGGCCTTGAAGTGCTGCGTATCATCAACGAGCCGACTGCGGCGGCGTTGGCATACGGTCTTGATAAAGAAGGCGGCAAAACGATTGCTGTGTTCGACCTTGGTGGCGGTACATTCGATGTATCCATCCTTGAAATCGACGACGGCCTGTTCGAAGTGAAATCGACCAATGGCGATACATTCCTTGGTGGTGAAGACTTCGACATGCGTATCGTTGAGTATCTTGCCAAAGAATTCAAAAAAGAAAATGGCGTTGACCTGAAGAACGACAAGATGGCGCTTCAGCGTCTGAAAGAAGGTGCTGAGAAAGCGAAGATCGAATTGTCTTCGGCGACCCAGACTGAAATCAACATGCCGTTCATTACGATGGACCCAAAAACCAGCCAGCCTTTGCACTTGGTCATGAAACTGACCCGCGCGAAACTGGAATCGCTGGTACTCGACTTGATCAAAGCTTCCATGAAGCCATGTGCAGCTGCGTTGAAAGATGCTGGTCTGACCAAAGGTGACATCGACGAGGTTGTTCTGGTTGGTGGTATGACTCGTATGCCTAAGGTTATCGAGGAAGTGACTGCGTTTTTCGGCAAAGAGCCACACAAAGGTGTAAACCCTGACGAAGTGGTTGCCATGGGCGCCGCAATTCAGGCCGGTATCCTTCAGGGTGACGTGAAAGACGTTGTTCTTCTGGACGTAACGCCACTGTCGCTTGGTATCGAAACTTTGGGTGGCGTGTTCACTCGCCTGATCGATCGCAACACTACGATTCCTACGAAAAAGGGTCAGGTGTTCTCGACTGC
>JAGLUD010000143.1 GCA_023134935.1 Paracoccaceae bacterium
GCGCATTCGGTTTGTTCGAAATTTCAGCCGGTTGATCAAGGAGGTCGAACATCTCGCCCATATCGACCAATGCCTGCCGGATTTCGCGATAGACCGTTCCAAGGAAGTTCAACGGCATGGTGATCTGGATCATATAGGCGTTAACCATAACAAAATCGCCGACGGTTAGGGTGCCGTCTTGCACGCCCATTGCCGCCAGAATCATAACGGCGACCAAGCCGCCTGTGATCAAAACCGATTGCCCGAAGTTTAGGAAACCAAGAGTGTATTCTGTCTGCACGGCGTATTTTTCGTATTGCAGCATGGAGGAGTCGTAACGTGTTGCCTCGCGTTCTTCGGCGCTGAAGTACTTCACGGTTTCGTAGTTCAGCAGACTGTCGATGGCCTTTTGGTTGGCGTCGGTGTCTTGTTTGTTCATCTCTTTGCGGATTTGCACGCGCCATTCGGTGACGCGGAAGGTGAACCAGACGTACAGGCTGATGGTTACGACGATTACAGCCAGGTATCGGGCGTCAAACAAGACGAAGAAGATAATACCGACCATGGCCAGTTCTAGGATCAGCGGCACGATGGAGAACAGCATGAAGCGTAGCAGGAATTCTACGCCCTTCACGCCACGTTCGATAATACGCGACAGGCCGCCGGTTTTACGGGTGATGTGGTAGCGAAGCGAGAGCGCGTGGATATGCTGGAAGGTTTCTAGTGCTAACGTGCGAAGGGCGCGTTGGCCTACGCGTGCGAAAAACGCTCCGCGGATTTGAGTGAGCCCGACGCTTAGCAAGCGAAACGCGCCGTAGGCAAGGACCAGCCCGATTGTTCCTGTGACCAACATGATGGTTGGGTCTGAGGTCAATTCCGGTGACATGGAATCAATTGCGCCCTTGAAGAAAAACGGCGTTAGGACGCTGGCAAAGCGAGACAGGACAAGGGCAACCATCGCCAAAACGACGCGAAGTTTTATATCTGACCGACCCGCAGGCCAAAGATACGGAACAACCCGTTTAATGGTGCGCATTGCGGATTTACGTTCGAATTGTTTTTGATCTGTCATAACTGTCCCCTTGAGGACAACAGATAAGGATTACCACGCTAAAGAACCAGACCTGAAAGTGATTATTCTTGCGGATCGGGGATCGCGAACACCTGGCCCGGGTAAATCAGATCAGGATTGCGGATCTGGTCTTGGTTGGCCGAGAAAATCTGGTGATACCGCATGCCGTCGCCGTATCGCCCTGTTGCAATAAGCCAAAGGGAGTTGCCGGGTTGGACAGTATAGGTCGTATCGTTAGCGGCTTTCGCCTCACGGACATCTTCGGGGTATTCGCGCTGGAACGGAGATTCGACGCGGCTGGTGACATTGCCTTCATCATCGATTTCATCGACACGCAGAACGTAACGCCCTGCGTCTAGACCGTGCAGCGCCTGTTTCCAGCTGCCGGAATCCGACACAACCGTGTCCATCAAAGGTGAATCATCGACGTAGATAATGATGGTACGCCCTGGGTTTCCGCGCCCAGCCAGCACGACTTCGTCGTTTTCGTCATAGCTGATACTATCGAGACTAACCTGCCCAAGCGCGAGTTTCGGTGCGCCTTGAAGGATCACGACCTCTTCGGCGGTCGCACGGATAATCGGAGAGGCGGATTCTTCGGCAATCGCGTCCGCAGCAGCGGAACGCATGATTGGCAGGATAAGAATGGTTTCGTCCGAGAACAGTAATTGCCCGTCAACTTCCGTTTCCAACTCCAGCGTTTGACCTTGCTCGTTATCGGGTACTTGAATGATTGCCACAAATTCACCTGAGGAGCCGGCGATTGCTTCGCCGATATCTTCACCGTTGGAAAGGATTACAACTTTCGAATACGGCTCCGCAGTGCCGGCGATAACGGTTGATCCTGTGGGATCAACGCGAACCACGTCGAAGGTTGGTTTGATGCCTTCTTGTGTGACTTCTTCGTCGCTTGCTGCGGTGATTGTATTGGTGAGTTCCTCGACCACCGCGGCAGCTTCGTCTGTTTGCGCATCGCCTTTGTCAGTTGCTTCTGGTTCTGTTGCGGTAGGTGTTTCGACTATTACTTCGGGCGTGGCAGGTTCTACTGAAGCCTCGGGAGTGGGTTCCTCGGTAACGGCTTCCTCGGTGACTTCGACCACAGGCTCATTTTCGGTGGTTTCCACAACAGGTTCTTCAGTAACAACGACTTCTTCGACTATGGCCTCTTCGACTACCGCTTCGACTACATCTTCTTCTACCACCTCAACTGGGTCGGGTTCGCTCGGCGGAGATTCCGGCTCTGGCGCGGCAGTAACCACTTCTTCAACCTGTGTAGCCTCCACAGGTGCAACGACTTCAGCAGAAGGTTGTTCTTCCTCGACCACAACTTTGTCGGTTGCGTCGGATGTGACAACTTTGGATTCGTCTGGAGCGACATTTTCGACAGAAGTTTCAGTTTTTTCAGCAACTACGCTAACGAGCTCTTCGACTTGTTGGCTGTAATATGCAAGCCCTGCTGCCAGAGCGCCGGCTACGATAACTATTACCCAGCGGTTCTTACTAATATAGCCGTTCATCTATCAATTCCCGTTCGCTATGGCGTTCACATTGGGCCAGTCGGCATTAGTGATTGCCTCTTGCACGCAGGGTGCGGTATTTTGGAAATATAAACAAGAGGAACAACGATCTATGACCCAAAAACCCACCTATTCCGTATGCGTATTCTGTGGCTCACGCTTCGGGCGCTTCGGTAGCTATAACGATTCAGCCTCAGAACTTGGCGAGGCTTTGGCCAAAAACGAGATGCGACTGGTTTACGGCGCAGGTGATGTCGGCCTTATGGGCGCAGTGGCAAGCGCCACCCAGCGCGCGAACGGTGAGACTTTCGGCGTTATACCTGTGCACTTGCTGGACCAGGAAGTTGGCAAGCGTGATCTGACCAGTTTCATCATCACGGAAAATATGCACGAGCGCAAAAAGGTGATGTTCATGAACGCCGACGCGATTGTAACGTTGCCAGGTGGCGCCGGTTCGTTGGACGAGTTGTTCGAGGTTCTAACTTGGCGGCAGTTGGGCTTGCATGAAAAACCTGTGTATTTGCTGAACGTCAAAGGGTTCTGGGACCCGTTGTTGGCATTACTGGATCATATCATCGACGAAGGTTTTGCCGATCCATCGTTTAAGGATTCGCTGCAGGTAGTGAACGACGTCCCTACCCTGATGGAACGTTTGCGCGCCGATCGTTCTTAAAACACAAAACCCCGCGCGTAATGCACGGGGTTTTGGTTTAGTCTCGGGCATGATTTAAGCGTTCGAAAGACGCTCGGCGACGTTTTCCCAGTTCACCAGATTGTCGAGGAAGTTCGACAGGTAAACAGGGCGTTTGTTACGGAAATCGATGTAGTAGGAATGCTCCCATACGTCACAACCAAGCAGTGTTGTCTGGTTGAAACACAGCGGGTTAACGCCGTTTTCTGTCTTTGTGATTTTCAGCGAGCCGTCCGTATCAGCCACAAGCCAAACCCAACCGGAACCAAACTGGCCGACGCCTGCGGCACCGAAATCGGCTTTGAATGTGTCAACAGAACCGAATGCATCAACGATGCGGGATTCTAGCTCGGTCGGCATTGTGCGGCCATTAGGACCCATCATTTCCCAGAACTGTGCGTGGTTCCAGTGTTGTGATGCGTTGTTGAAGATGCCGTTTTGCGAAACGGAGCCAGCAGCGTATGTGCCTTTGACGATGTCCT
>JAGLUD010000144.1 GCA_023134935.1 Paracoccaceae bacterium
TCGTATCCGTCCATTTTTGGCATCATGACATCAAGCAGAATCATATCGGGTAGCTCGACCATAGTAATCGCCAGCGCCTGTTCACCACTTTCGGCCAGCAGAACGTCGAAATATGCTGAAGACAACTTCGCCTGTAATATTAACCTGTTCGTTGCTACGTCATCGACAACCAGAATGCGTCCAGACATTCGCTCTCCAATAAATGCACTAAATATGTGGATCGCAGAGAACACTAAAATCGTTAAGCCAAAGTTAACACGTCGGTTAAAGTACAATCAATTGTACATAAATCGGCGGTGTCAGGGCTTGGCGACTGACGCAAGAGATTTCAGATATGTGGCGATGGCAAGACGATCCTTGGTCTTAACTGTGCTGTGTTTTCAATGGCATCGACCATCACGCCACTGGCGGAATCGAAGTCCGGGGTGAAGTTGCTTTCAAGGTATTCGGTGAAATCACCGATGCTCCAATGTGCAAGGGCGTCCGCGTGAGGCGAGATGTTGGGAGCATAGAACGTGCCGAAAGGAGAGGGGAACATGCGACCACCTGTTAGCAACAATTGACATCCCCCTCGGACTTGGGGGCAGAATGGCAGGAGGCGCATCGCTTGCATAAAACACGCCTTGGCCCTTTTCCACATCGCCTTTGCGGGCAAATTCTGTGCTGTCAGGCAGTGTTTCAGGGGCGGAGAGTATCCATAATGCAGCCGCGACAAATGCCGCGAATGCGAGCGTTGATTTCAACAGTTTGCGCATTTATGCGATCAGCGCTTGATGCGGTAGGTTCGGTGACAGGCTTTGCAGTTTTCCCCAACGACAGCGAAGGCGGCCTGGAAATCCTCAAGCGTGGCGGGGGCTGACATTTTGGCAGCATCTGAGTCCGCGATGAACTTGGCGATGGCGGAATTGAAACCTGCTGCATCCGCCCAGATGGCTGGCCCAGCAGTGCTGCGCATGTTCTCTTCCATTCCGGCAGGGAACAGGCCGGACAGCCCAAGTGCTGCGGTATTGATCGTGGTCAATGCTGCCTGAGCGGCGAGGGGATCAAACGGGATTTCCCCTTTCATCATGCCTGCTGCCAGACCTGTGGCAGCACCGACGTTTTGCATCATGTTAATGCGAAGCGTTACCGGATCGTTAACGTCTGCAGTAACAAGATTATGATTGCCCGCGTAAGCGGAAACAGCGAAAGTGGCTGTGGTAATGACTGCTAAAATACGCATAGAACTCTTCATTAAATTGTCTCCCGTTGATGATAATTATTGGAGCGAAGAACTGTTATTCTCCGGCTCACCGATCAAAATACAGCAAATCTTGAGGGATAATTAACAAATTACCGTGATTGCCTGTGGCGTGGAAGTCGGCGATGTATAATGTTGATCGGGAACGGAGATATTTGATGAAACGTATATTATTGACAATCGCACTGTCGGTTATGGCGACGGGGGCCATGGCGCAGGATTTTGCCGTTGAATTCAACTGGGATGGGCTGAAGCTTTGCACCACGGGGCGACCAAACACGGTTGGTAACCCGGCTTTTCAACTAAGCCATGTGCCTGCAGGAACAAAATGGCTGTACTTCGCGCTGACCGATTTTGATGCGCGCGGGTATAATCACGGTGGCGGCTGGATCGAATACGACGGGGGCGAAGCAACAGAAGCCAACGTTTTTCGCTACAAAAGCCCATGCCCGCCAAATGGAACACATACCTATGAATGGAGCGTGACGGCGACCAGCGCGAAAAGTCTGACGACCCCATTAGGTGTCGCGGCGTCCACAAAGTCCTACCCATGAAGGATCATGGAATGAATCGCGAGAATGCGGAACGTGTCGGTATTCAGGTGCTCGGCTGGTTGGCGGGGCATGATGATATGCTGACGCAGTTTCTGGGCATGACGGGGATCGCGGCGGATGATTTGCGCAGCCGCGCGAGCGAACCCGAGTTTCTGGGCTTCGTGCTGGATTTTTTGCTAAGCGATGATGCGATGGTTATGGCGTTCTGCGAGGATGCGCATATGGCGACGGAAACCCCGATGTTAGCGAGGGGCGCCTTGCCCGGTGGCGATGTGCCTAACTGGACATAAGTATGCCACAGTATGCCACGCCGAACTTATCGTTCGGCGTGGCATCACATGTTGATAATCTGATCGAGGCACGCCTGCGCCCGAAGTAACCAGATTAGTTGGAAGGGGCAGTTTCAGTTGCGCCTTCAATAACACTTTCGAGTGCATCAGAAACTGCAGAAGCAGCAGCGTCAACCGCGGCTTGTGCGGCAGCTTCAGCTTTGGCTGCAAGATCGGCGGCGGCTTTAGCAGCGGCTTCTTCTGCGGCTTTTAGTGCAGCAGCGGCAGCTTCCTTAGCAGCATCGGCAGCGGCTTTGGCGGCAGCTTCAGCTTCGGCAAGCGCTTTGGCGGCCGCTTCAGCAGCAGCATTTTCGGCAGCCTCGGCTTCGGCCGCAGCTTGTGCAGCGGCAGCGGCTTCAGCTTCGGCGGCAGCCATGGCGACGGCTTCGGCCTCGGCGGCTTTGTTCTCGGAATACATATAGTACCCACCACCGGCAGCGGCGAGGATAATGATAATTGCGATAATCTTTGTCATGGCGCGTGGCCTCCGTAATATAATATTATTTTGTTCGGGCGTGACGTTAATCAATTCCCCCAACTACTGGCCCAATACCTGCGAATCCAACGGTTGACCACGGGTATATGGTCGCGAAATTGCATTCGGCAGAAATATGCTTGGCAGGCGCACCTCACAAAGCGCCACCTAGAAGTGACCGGTAGTGAGGGCCCAATCACGTGAAATTTGTACAACTTGTGCTAACAGTCTGGCTCTTGAATAATTTCACAACAGAAAGGTGTTAAAATGATCAAAACGATAATTGTAGTACTTGGCCTTAGCCCGCTTTTGGCGTGCATGCCGATGAATGACCACATGGCAACAGAGGCGATGATGGAAGACGGCGCAATGATGCACGATGACGCCATGATGGATGATGGCGCAATGATGGACGACGGTGACACGATGTCTTAACGGCTTCGGCCGATCAGCTTACAATCAGCTGCTTCAGCGAAACCCGCAACCCCTCCGGTAACGGAACGGGGCGGCGGGTTTTTGCGTTTACATAGACGTGAGTGAAGCGCGCCTCTGCAGCGGCGTTCTGGTCGCTCAGGTCAAACAATCCGACTTCGAACGTCACCGAGGTGTTGCCCACACGCGAAACCTTCAGCCCTACATCTAATGGTTCGGGAAACCCCAAAGAACCGTGGAAAGTGCAGGATGTTTCCACCACCAACCCGACGATCTCGCCGTTTGGAATGTCCAACCCGGCGTTTTCGATCAGCCACATGTTTACCGCAGTGTCTACATATTCATAAAAGACGACGTTGTTCATATGGCCGTACATGTCATTGTCGCGCCAACGGGTGGTCATTTGTTTGAACTGTGCATAGTCTGCACGACTGGATCTTTCGCGTGGCATGCGGCCTCCTGTATGTCTAGGGCAGGGTAGCAACATTAAAGGGGTGAGCAAGTGTCAAAACCAATCAAGGCGCTGTTGTTTGACAAAGACGGAACGTTGTTTGACTTTCAGGCAACTTGGGGCGTGTGGTGCGACGGATTTATTGCGGATGTGTCCGAAGGCGATGCAGTGATGGCGGCAGCATTGGCCAAAGCGATGGATTACGATCTGGAAAACAGCGCGTTTCTGCCGTCTAGCGTGATGATAACTGATTCAATGGACGGGATTATGGATGCGGTACATTCTGCGCTGCCGCATTGGGATCGCGATGCGTTGACGCAGTATGTTATCGAGACCGGATCGCTTGCGCCGCAGTCACCGGTGGTTGATCTTGGCCCACTTCTGGGGCGGTTTCGTGCGAACGGCTTGAAAATTGGGCTGGCAACAAACGATAACGAGGCTCCCGCGCGGGCGCACCTGACCAGTGTCAGCGTGTTAGAGTACTTTGATTTCGTTAGCGGTTGTGACAGCGGTTTTGGTGCGAAACCCGAAGCAGGGATGCTGTTGGGTTTTGCTGATGCAATGGGCTTGCAACCGTCCGAGATTGCGATGGTTGGTGACAGTACGCACGATTTGCGAGCAGGGCGTGCAGCGGGGATGGTGAATATCGCTGTATTGACGGGTCCGGCAGTTGCGGACGACCTTGCGCCGCATGCGGATATCGTACTGCAAAATATAGGCGAAATACCGGAATGGCTTGGGCTGGAATAACGGGCTATAAGGGCTGAATGACACACGAACCTGACAAAGTATTAAGACGCGGCTGGACTACAGGCGCTTGCGCAGCGGCGGCGGCCAAGGCGGCATGCGCGGCGTTGTTGGGGCGCGGATTTATCGATCCGGTGTCGATTATATTACCCAAAGGCGAGGAACCATCGTTTGCGCTCGAGGTCACGTCGCAAGGAGAAGGCTGGGCCGAGGCAGGGATAATCAAAGACGCGGGTGACGATCCGGATGTGACCCACGGCGCGTTGATTTTAGCGAAGGTGTCGTTCGGGGAGGCAGGCCAAGGCCTGCGGTTTCATGCGGGCTCGGGTGTCGGAACTATAACCAAACCGGGGTTGCCTTTGCCGGTGGGTGAGCCTGCGATCAATCCGGTGCCACGCTTGATGATTGATCAAGCGATCACGGATGTTCTGGACGGGGCGGAGCCGGATTTTGATGTGACGATCTCCATTCGCGATGGCGAAGAGTTGGCATTGAAGACGTGGAACGGGCGGCTGGGAATTGTTGGTGGCTTGTCAGTGCTGGGGACGACTGGGATCGTGCGACCGTTTAGCTGCTCGTCATGGATCGCGTCCATTCACCGAGGGATTGATGTGGCCGTAGCGACAGGGCGCGAGCATGTGATTGCGGCGACTGGGTCGACTTCGGAGGCGGTGGCGCGCGAGATTTATGGGCTGAGCGAAGAAGATTGCCTCGACATGGGCGATTTCGCGGGTGGAGTGTTGAAGTATCTACGCAAACATCCGATCCCGAAACTGACGATTTCGGGTGGTATAGGCAAGATGACCAAACTGGCGCAGGGCGCTAGTGATCTGCATTCGGGGCGCAGCCAAGTAGATTTCGAGACACTGGCGAAGATGACCGGTTGTGCGGACGTGGCGAACGCAAATACTGCGTTGGAGGCCTACACGATATGCGGCGCACCGTTGGCTGACGCAGTCGCGAGACATGCGCAGGAGGCAGCCTTAACGATACTGAAAGGTGCACCAGTGGCGGTAGAAACGATTGTAATAGATCGATCCGGTAACCTGATAGCACGAGCAGACTTCAAATGATCCTGATTTTGGGCGGCACGGGTGATGCACATAAAGTAGCGCTGGCGTTGCAGGCGGCGAGTGTGGAATTTGTGGTGTCACTGGCTGGAGTTACGCAACGGGCACCTGAACGGAGTTATCCGACTAGAACCGGAGGGTTCGGGGGTGCCGTCGGGTTGGTTGAGTATTTGGGAAAAAGAGAAATCACAGGCGTGATTGATGCAACGCATCCGTTTGCTGAAAATATCAGTAGATCGGCGGTTGAGGCTGCGAACGCAACGGGTGTGCCGTTGATACGGTTTGTTCGGGAAGCGTGGGATACCTCCGGTTTTCAATGTGTTCCTGATCTTGATGCAGCCGCTCACGCGCTGCCTGGCGCGGCGCGGGCTTTTTTGACCGTTGGTGGCAACAGCCTTACACCGTTTGTATCACGTTCCGACGTATGGTTTTTGTTTCGCGGCGTTGATCCAATGGAGAACCCGTTCGCGCAGGGCGAAGCTTTGGTGCAGCGGCCACCATTCACGCTGGAAGCTGAAGTGGCCTTGATGAAAGCACACAGGATCACGCATCTGGTTACGAAAAATGCTGGCGGGGATCAGACGCGCGCCAAGCTCGATGCTGCGACACAGTTGGGAATACCTGTGATTATGGTTGAACGGCCTGTTTTGCCGGTGGTAGAGAACGCCTCGACGGTTTCGGACATTTTGCGATGG
>JAGLUD010000145.1 GCA_023134935.1 Paracoccaceae bacterium
CGCCGGCCAACCCATCAGCGCAAGCCCGTTTTGTGACGTTAAGATGCCGTTTTTATCCGGTGTGAACGATCCGGTCGTAGTCATCATTAATGGGTACGTTCCACCTGTTTGGCCCAATGCAGAAGTCGGCGTTACGGGTAACATCCCGCGCCCCGCGATCGCGATGTCTGTCGGATTCGACGTCGGTGTAAGCGACCCTTTCGTCGTTACATTTCGGAACGTATTCACCGTTACGCCGCCAGCCGTATATCGACCCTTGCTTTGTGCCAAAGCGACAGATGAAAAGTCGGCATCGGCGCGTTTGTATCCAAAGGTGCCCGAATTCGCGATATTGTCGGCAATGGTCGCCAGCTTGCTGGCGTTGACGTTCAAACCAGTAACGCCCGCGTTCAGCGATGAAGATATTGTCATTATTAGCCCTTCTGAACTATTTCAGTTTCAGACCACTATCTTCGAAGGACCCTTAACATTCGGTAAACGTGCCGGAACTTTACCGCCTCGGTGCTTCCAAATGTTTCAAATTTTATAGATCCTTATCGGCTTGTTCGCGCACTACGCAGCAAGATAATCTCAATACGCCTATTCCGGATTATTCCCGCGGCAGGCCGGCTGGGCGAGCGGTCTGCGTGCCCAGTCACCCGCGCGATACGATCGGCAGAAACGCCAGAACCAACCAGCCGTTGAAGGGAAAACTGTGCCCTCTCTGACGACAAAAGGAACGCATTACCGCCGTCCGCGTTAACTTCGTCCGTGTGCCCTAGTACCGCAATGCTGTTGCTGACAATTCCTACAACATCTGCAATCATATCCAGTAATAACAGCATCTTATCGCTGGGAACACTCGTGTTAACGATAAACAATGGGGACGACGGCAGGTCAAAGATTTCTATTATTAGCCCCTCGTCTGTGGTCCGCGTGTTTACGTGTTTCAACAGGTCATCCGCCACGGTGCTTTCACCGCTGTCGCCGCGAAACATGTTCTCGATATCCGTGAACTTTAATTCCGAAACGCCTTCTTCACCGCCAACGATATCGGACGGCGTAACGCCTGTATCGCCGTCAGCTTTATCGTTATTGGTCGCCCGCATATCAGCTGCACCCGTGCCGTTTTGCACCATCATTTCTTGAGAAAATGTGCTTTCGCCACCGAAAGCGCCATCGCCGCCACCGGAAATTTTATAAACTGGAATCGTCGGGCTGAAATAATCCGCTAACCCCTTGCGCTGTGATTCAGTCGTTGCGTTCAGCAACCACATCAACAGAAAAAACGCCATCATCGCAGTCACGAAATCCGCATAGGCAATCTTCCAAGCACCACCATGATGCCCACCGCCTTTGACAACCTTCTTCCGCTTGATAATTATCGGAGCACTATCATTTTTCGCCGCCATATCACTCACCATTTCCAGTTTAGCTAAACGGATAATGATGGGAAAACTGTTACCAGACGGTTATCACCGTAGAACATAATGCCAACAAGTTGAGCTAAATACGGCGGGTCGCCACAAGGTATTCCTCGTTCCCGTCGCCGCCTTTGCGTGCCGATAACAACGGAACCGGCAATGCATGCTCCAACTTCAAGGCCGTGCGCTACTGTCTGCCAGCCCCGCGACAACTATCGCCCGGTCCGACCCACTCATTGTGCCGCCTCGACACCGATAAAGCCGCCGGATTGCCGTTGCCATAGGGCGGCATACAGCCCATCCTTGGACAATAGTGCTGCGTGCGTGCCCTGTTCAATGATCTGCCCTTGGTCCAGAACAATAACCCGGTCCATTTGCGCAATCGTTGAAAGCCGGTGAGCGATGGCAACCACGGTTTTGCCTTCCATCAGCCCATCCAGCGTATCTTGTATTGCCGCCTCAACTTCGCTGTCTAGCGCCGAGGTTGCTTCATCTAACGCCAAGATCGGAGCGTTTTTCAAGATCACCCGCGCCAATGCAATCCGCTGCCGTTGCCCGCCGGACAGTTTCACACCGCGCTCACCCAGATATGCATCCAGACCAACGCGACCTTTACCATCAATCATATCGTTGATGAATTCCGACGCCTGTGCCTGCTCGCAGGCCGCTAATAAATCCGCGTCCGAGGCATCGGGGCGCCCGTACAGGATGTTGTCCCGAACCGAACGGTTGAACATTTGCGTATCCTGCGTGACCATTCCGATCTGTTGTCGCAACCCGTCTTGGGTCAGCGCGCGAATGTCCTGACCATC
>JAGLUD010000146.1 GCA_023134935.1 Paracoccaceae bacterium
TATGCTCGGCACGTCGAACGGGTGCAAATCCTGCTTTCTGGTAAAGCGGTAAAGCGCGGGGGTGATCAAGGGAATTCGTATTAACGGTCAATTTTGTCACGTTTGGCAGCTCCCACCCCATAAGAATGGCCGTGTGTAAAAGGTATTTGCCCAGCCCAAGACCGACAGCTTCGGGAACAAGGCCGAAATACGCCAGATCACATTCACCGCTCACGCGGGCGTCCAGAATGAAGAACCCCGCTGGCCAGCCGCTTCGCATCAACGTGAACATGGTGACCGAGGGGTCGTGGAGGAAATCCTTGACCTCCAGCAAAGGCTTCTCATGCTGGTCAGTCCATTCGTACTCCACACCAACCGCGTCATACATATTCAAGAAATACCGCACCGGGGGTTCATCCGCCGCCAATAAAACCGTTGGGCCGCCAGTTGGCATTGGCGGATAAGGAAACGACGGTTTTGCCCCCATTTCAAGGTAGGTGACCGTGTAAGAAACCTCGGCTCCGGCCTTTTGTGTCATCCGGTTTCAACTTTCAGATCGTTGTACATGCCCCACTCGGACCAGCTGCCGTCGTAAACAGCATTCAACTGATGCCCCAAACGCGCCATTGCCAACGACAGGATCGCAGCTGTCACGCCAGACCCGCATGTGGTGATCGTCGGTTTAGCCAAATCCACACCGGCGCCATCAAAAATCGCGCGCAAATCTTCCAGACCCTTCATGGTGCCATCATCGTTCAGCAAGTCACTGTAATATACATTCATAGAACTAGGGATACGCCCCGATCGCAATTCAACGCGTGCCTCAGCAGCCTCGCCTTTGAAGCGCTCTGGTGACCGGGCGTCAATGATCTGGGAATCGCCAAGCTTGGAGCTGGCAGCAACCTGCGTGACATCCTTAACCATCGCCGCATTGCGCCGCGCGGTCAGGTGGCGATCGCGCACGACTGGCGGCATGTCCTCAACGGACCGCCCCTCGGCAATCCACTTTTTCATACCCCCGTCCAACACCGCAACATCCGCCTTGCCGAACAGGCGGAACATCCACCAAACTCTTGGTGCAGAAAAAATGCCGTGTGTGTCATAGACAACAACCCGATGCCCATCACCAATTCCCATCGCACGTACGCGACTGATGAATTTCTCTATAGGCGGTAGCATATGCGGAAGGCTGGAACGGCTGTCAGCCACATCATCAATATCAAAATATCGTGCGCCGGGAATATGCGAGGCATCGTATTCAGCCCGCGCATCGCGCTCGTCATCCGGCAAAAAATACGTGGCGTCCAGAATGCGCACATCGGGTGCATCAAGATGATCTTCCAGCCATTGCGTGGAAACGAGTAGTTGTGAGTCGTTGTTCATGATGCCTCCTCTTTCTTTTGGAATATCCTTCCTTGGCGCGGCATACAAGCCAGAGGTTGGTTGAGCTTACCGCAAGTTGGTTGCAACCACCTGCAAACCCGCCACTTCAAGATCAAGCAGCAGCCTCTCTCGCATTCCATTCGGCAGAGGCCAGTTGTCCAAAATCGTCTGATAATTGGTCGCAAAGACAGGGCGATTTTCCAGCAACTGTTGATAAGAGTCCTTGGCTTCAGCAAAGTGACCACCCTGAACGAGGCTAGCCGTCAACAGGATGTAGGCCGAAAGCGAGCCCTCTTGTAACAACTGACGAGCGTGGTTCACCGCCTCTGTGGCCTCTTTGCGGGTATAATGATACATCGCGATCGAAAAATGATACCAAGGAGGGTGCCCGGGACTAAGCTCCATGGCCTTTTCAACCATCCCCTTCCCTTCTTCAGAATTATCTAGCTGGATGAAATGGCTTCCCATATCAGCCAACACCTCGGCGTCGTTCGGATTCAGACGTAACGCCGTTCGCGCCGCCTTTCGAAACCCTTCGCTGTCACCATCATTAAACTTGGCGATAGCCAGATACTGATGCGCCATAGCGTTTTCAGGATCGGTATAAACCCCTTTTTGTGCAGCAGCCAAAGCTTTGGCACTGTTTTCCTTCGGATCGGTTTCTGTATGCACGTGAAATCGGTCGTAGGAATACATCCACGAAAGCGCCGCCCATGCCGAAGAAAATTCGGGCACCTCGGCAGTCGCCTGCTGAAGGCCAGTCAACACTTCTTCGAATTTTTTGTCTGTTTTGTTATTCGAGTATTGGTAAAAATCAACCAATGCCAAATAATGATCCATATCCATTCTGCCAGCTCTGGGGCGTGTGGCAGCAATCTTGGTTACTATAGTCCCATACGGTTGCCCCAAGGTTGCAGCGACATCCGACGCAATCGTAGTTTGAATATCAAACAGCGCATCAGTGTTTTGAAAAAGCTCATCGTACGTATTTGACCAAATTATGGCGTTGTCGGCACAACGCCGCAGGACTGGGGACACAATTATCCGCGCCTCGGATATGCGTATTTTTCCCGACAATGAATACTCGACCGGTTTTGCTTTCAACTGGTATACGTTTGCACCCGACACATCCGCGTTGGTTTCGGTAATCACAAAATCCTTGAAGCGAGATAGTTTATCGACCAACTCGACCTGAAGCCCTTCGCGCACCAGTGCCGAACGTACATCCGTAGCCTCGGATGCCTCTTCACCAGAAAAAACGTCAAATTTTTCGATCGCAACGGTTCGTGAGAAAGAAGGTGCATTTGCACCCTCGGAATCATTTGCCGCTGACTGAGTTCCGGGAGGTTCGGAAAACACTGGCACATAACTGCCTTTGGGGACGGTAATAACAATAGGCTGCTTCAATCCATTATCAGATTCGTAATACCCTGTTAGCGACTCGCGTAACCGTCCGGCTAATACGCGCACTATCGGATTGGCGGATGGATCAAATTCTTCCGTTTTTTTTAGAACGTCAATTGCAATCGAATATGCCTTTATCCGCTCGTTCCTGCCCTCAAGTGTTTCCTCGACGACGTAATTCAAAGTTGCCGAAACCTGCGGCGACGAGGCGAACTGGGGCGACGCCAATATGTTCTCCAACACACCGCGGACAGCATCATTCGAATATACGCTATGTGCATTCATGAAGTCCTTATACTTCGGAACCCCTATAAAACAACTCGATAAGTTACCGAATGACCTGCCACATCAGGCCCGCGTTACCGTAACGCGCAACGCGTTACGTAGTTTACCCCATCACAAAACGGCTAATCAGAATGCACAACAATTCGAATGGGCACCGCCAGTCCATCAATCGCGAACTAAACCGCCAAACCAACTGATAAGGAAACTACCATGACTAACTTCAAAACCAAATTCTCCGCCGTTATCGTTTCAACTAGCCTGATGTTGATCGCCTCCGCCAGCATCGCTGCCGCTGCTCCTTGTTACCCACACTAAATTTGGGCCGACTTCTGCCTAAAATATAACTTATCAGGTGCTGCAACGGCTTACGGTGACTTGTTTCAAGCAAGCACCGAAGGCGTTGCGGCCCTTTCCTTGAAGGAGGCCTTCAATGGCGGGACGTATTGTACATTTATCTGACAGAGCACCAACAAAAGCGGTGCATCAGGACATCCCATATTACCCTTCGAACCAAACTGCAGGTTCGGAATGGATAATCAGCGCGCTTAACGATCTAGCTGAATATTGTGCCTTCAACGAAATTCACGATGTTGAAACCACTCTTCGCCGCGCAATCTGGGAAGCAACGCTTCAGCTGCGGCAAGCTGACTCGCGATAATTATAATTCGCCAGGCGAGGTCTTCTGGTCGTCCGAGAAAAATTCCTGGCGTGATCTCGACAAGTGCTTTGGCACAAACGATTGGAAAAAGTTGGTCTATGACGATCAGCCTAATCTGTTTGGAGAAATTGAGCGCCACAAAGTGGATGACGCTGCAAGTCTCCCTCTCGGCCTATACATTGATCGATTAAAGGGTCTGTTTATCATGTTGCGACCCCCAGTGTGGTTCGAAACACACGTGGAGTGGCGATTTATTACATGCTCTGGGCTGGACCACACGGCCTAGATCATAAGATTGCTGACCATATATTAGAGCAGGGTGAGAGGGTTAAAGTCCCGAAGCCGAAGCGATAAAAACGTTTTGTACTAATAATCCCTGTAATACACTCTAAGTATCTTTAGCAAGCGGCATAGGTTGAATAGCCCCTAGATTTGTAG
>JAGLUD010000147.1 GCA_023134935.1 Paracoccaceae bacterium
TGATGACCATCACCGTGTCGCCATCGTCTAAGATCGCGCCGTTGCTGTCTCTGGTATCCATTAGTAAATCCTTAAGGTTAATCGGGCGCGAGCATATAACCCGCCCCGCGTACTGTCTGTAAATATCGAGGCTGTTTCGGGTCCGCTTCCAGCTTGCGCCGCAGCCGTGTGATCTGCACATCAATCGCCCGTTCCTGCGCCGAGCCATCGCCCTTGCCAAGATCGTTAACCAATTGTGCACGGGTGACGGACTCGTGTGCGTTCGCGGCGAAAATCTTCATCAAGGCGTTCTCGGTCGCCGTCAAGCGGATGCGCTCATCACCCCGCCACAGCTCGCTGCGGGTCACGTCGTAACGGACATCGGCCATTTGCAGGGTTTTGGGTGGCTCGACAACAATATCGGTTTTTGGCACGCGCCGCAGGATGGCGTTCACCCGCAACAGCAGTTCCTTGGGCTCAAACGGTTTGGCCAGATAATCGTCCGCCCCCATCTCAAGCCCCTTGATCCGGTCATCGGCATCGCCCCGCGCGGTCAGCAAAAGAATGGGTGTGGTTAAGGTGCGGCGTAAATCTTGTGTTAATGAAAACCCGTCTTCGCCCGGCATCATGATGTCGATAATCAACATATCGAACTCCAGCCCCGCCAACAGACGTCGGGCATGTGCTGCGTCGCGCGCACCGGTTACCAGAAAGCCGTTTCGCGCAAGGTATTTTTGTAACAACTGACGGATGCGTTGGTCGTCATCGACGACCAGAAGGTGCGCTTCACCGTGTCCGTCAAGCGTGCTCATCATGCATCATCCGCCAAGTCCAAAACTTTTTCACGAAGACTCGGGTCGATCATTTGTTCCAGCACCGTACGGAATCCATGTACGGCTTCCGGCCCAGCGTTTGAATAGGCTTTGCGCATCCGCTTGCGTTGCGCATCAGATAGCTCACGTTCCAATGCCTCGCCCGTGTCGGTCAGGTACAGGTTTCGTTGGCGGCGGTCCTGTTTGCCAACACGGCTGTCCACCAGACCATCTTCGACTAATTGTCTTAACACACGGTTAAGGGATTGTTTGGTCACGCCAAGGATGTCTAACAATTCGTTAACTGTCAGCCCCTGTTTTCGGTTGATGAAATGGATCGCACGGTGGTGCGCGCGCCCGTAAGCGTAATTCTCCAGAATCAAATCAGGGTCGGCGGTAAAGCCGCGATAGGCGAAGAACATCAGCTCGATTCCCTGCCGCAACTGGTCGTCAGTCAGGAACAACAACTGCTCGGATCGGCCGGGCTGTCGCGCTAAACGGTTTCTTTGCATGGGTTTTACCTCAACGTAATTTGCCTGTTCACAGTTTATGTCAGTCTTGTTGACTTTCCAAGAATCATTTGTTAGCAAAATGAGGAAATAGCGAAATAAACTGTCGAATATTCGTCACCACGCGCAATATTCGCAAAACCTAAAGGATAAAACCATGGCTGGAACCCCATACGACGATCGCGACGGAACCATCTGGATGGATGGCAAGCTGGTGGAATGGCGCGATGCGAAGGTGCATGTCCTTACACACGCGCTGCATTACGGCTCCTCCGTTTTTGAAGGCGAACGTTGCTACAACGGCAAAATCTTCAAAAGCCGTGAACATTCCGAACGCCTTCTGAAATCCGGCGAATACATGGATATCCCGATCCCCTACACTGTGGACGAGATCGAAGACGCCAAAGCCATGGCGCTTGAGGCCAGTGGCCTGACAGACGCTTACGTTCGTGTTCTTTGCTGGCGTGGTTCGGGTACTGATATGGGCGTTGCGTCTGCGGCAAACCCTGTCCATATGGCCGTGGCCGTTTGGGCTTGGGGCGCGTATTACGGCGATGCAAAATTTGACGGCGCGAAGCTGGACATCTCCAAATGGAAGCGCCCCGATCCGGCGACCATCCCGTGTTTCGCTAAGGCCGCAGGTCTTTACATGATCTGCACTATGTCCAAACACGCCGCCGAGGCTAAGGGGTGTTCGGATGCGTTAATGTATGATTACCGCGGCTACGTTGCCGAGGCGACAGGCGCGAACATCTTCTTCGTAAAAGACGGTGTGGTTCACACGCCAACCCCCGATGCATTCCTGAACGGCATCACCCGCCAGACGGTTATCGGCATGCTGAAAGACAAAGGCATCGAGGTGATCGAACGCCACATCATGCCCGAAGAACTGGGCGATTTTGAACAGTGCTGGCTGACCGGCACAGCTGCCGAAGTAACGCCAGTGGGCCAGATCGGCGACTACAAATTCACCGTTGGTGACATCGCGCGTGACATCGCCGAAAGCTATGAAAAGCTGGTGCGCGAATAATTAAGATGCAATCATGGTTGAATACTTAAGAGAAGGTGTTCAACCATGGTTAAATTGCTGGCATTCATTGTTGCCCTCGTTTTGGTTGCAATCATTGGCTACGCCTCATGGTCAAAAGATCAGGGCTCCAGCCACATCTTCGCTCCGCCGCAATCCGAACTGGAAGCACTTGCAGAGCGCACTCGTACAAATAAGGTAACCCCGTGAATAACCCTCGTAAAATTATTATCGATACCGATCCCGGGCAAGACGATGCCGTGGCAATCCTTCTGGC
>JAGLUD010000148.1 GCA_023134935.1 Paracoccaceae bacterium
ACAGTCCAGATTACGGCTACGAGAACCGCAAAAGCTATCCATTGCAAGGTGTTAGCGGACAAATGCCCCTCCTGTCCCGATCGGTGTAATGCTTTGTTAACCTGACATATATTACCTATGGAGCACGCTTTCTAGTGGGAAGCCGTAAACATTTACAAACCGTCGGGCCTGTCGAAACTCCAGCAATTTGAATGAAGGTAAACGGGGGCAATTTACTGTCGGGAAATTCGAGAACCAGTTTAGTTTGCGCCAAATCGTCACATCTGATATCGTCCGCTCTGTTACAAGCCCGACAGATTGTTTTGGGCAAATACCACGGAGGAATAGTCAGAGATGGCAAAAGGAACTGTTAAATGGTTTAACGCCGAAAAAGGTTTCGGTTTTATTCAACCTGAAGATGGCGGCAAAGATGTATTTGTACACATCACGGCGCTTCAGGAAGCTGGACTTCAAGGATTGCAGGACGACCAACCGATCGAATTTGAAATGGTTGAAGGCCGCGATGGGCGGCAAAGTGCCGGTGAGTTGAAAGTTTAATATCAAATAAAAAAGCCCCGCAATAACGGGGCTTTTTTTATCTTAGCGAACGATAGAATTCCGGAGACCAACGACAGGCAAAACCGTCACCGTCGGGGTCAAGGTTCAGCGGGTCTTTTTCAGGACCGTCGTTGGCAAGGAAATACCGTTGTGCGTCGTCTGTTGTTGCGAACTTTCCGCACTCAGCAGCGGAGAAGCGGGCTTTGATAACCGGACGGCGATACAACTTTTCACCGACTTCGTTGGTGGTTTCACGTGCGTAAAGGGCGATGTTTACGCCTGCCACAATGTTGGGAAGCGCGCCCGGTTCGATGATTTCGTACTGCGCACGGGCTGCTGCCAAAAGGATTGCGGCTTTGTCGCGCTCGATTTTCTGTTGTTCTTGTGATGTGATGTTCAGGTTCAGCGTACCGTCATCCGTGCTGATTTCAGCGGAGCCTTCGGTATCTGCAGCTGGTTCAATCGCCGCCTCGTCAATTGCCGCAACTTCAATTTCGGGTTCGGCTGTATCGCCTTCAGCAATTGCCGCCTCTACCGCTTCGCTTAGGGCGGCGGTCATATCAGGTTCTTCGCTGGCAATCGGAACCAGCATAACGGGTTGTTCGACTACTACGGGCGGTTCAACCACATCGAAATATCCCACACCACCGACAGGCTCGTCACTGCATGCAGCGAGCGCCAGTCCTGTGACCAACAATGCAGATTTTTTGAACATGAAATATCCCTCGAGAACTAATTTACCACCACTTAGCAGGTTTTGCATCAAATCCGCTAGCCTGTTCGAGCGCGTAGGCGGTATTCAGCATATCGGCCTCGCCCCAAGGTTGACCAATCAACTGCAAGCCTAGCGGTAACCCCTGATGATCGACGCCAGCTGGTACCGAGATGCCAGGTAATCCGGCGAGGTTCACCGTAACAGTGAATACATCGTTAAGGTACATCTTGATCGGGTCAGCGTTTTCCATTTCGCCCAGCCCAAAGGCCGCGCTTGGTGTTGCTGGCGTCAGGATTTGGTCGATGCCGTCTGCGAAGACTTTCTCGAAATCCTGTTTGATCAGGGTGCGCACTTTTTGGGCGCGGATATAATATGCATCATAGAAACCAGCGGACAGAACGTATGCGCCAATCATGACGCGGCGTTGTACTTCTGGGCCAAACCCTTCGGCGCGTGTGCGGGAATACATGTCATCGATGCCTTCGCCTGCACCGATTTTGGCGCGTAGGCCGTACTTCACACCGTCGTAACGGGACAAGTTTGACGATGCCTCGGCTGGTGCGATTACGTAGTACGCGGGCAGGGCGTATTTGGTGTGTGGCAGCGAGATATCGATAATTTCGGCGCCAGCGGATTTCAGCTTTTCGGCACCTTCATGCCAAAGAGCTTCGATTTCCTCAGGCATACCGTCAACGCGGTACTCTTTCGGGATGCCGATTTTCTTGCCACGAATGTCGCCACTTAGCGCTGCTTCGAAATTTGGAACGGCCAAATCGGCGGAGGTGGAGTCTTTCGGGTCGTGACCGGACATGGCTTCAAGCATAATCGCGCTATCGCGGACGGTTTTGACCATTGGGCCGGCCTGATCCAGCGAGGAGGCAAACGCCACAACGCCCCAGCGGGAGCAGCGGCCATATGTTGGTTTAACGCCAACGATGCCGGTGAACGCGGCGGGCTGGCGAATGGAACCGCCCGTGTCTGTGCCGGTTGCACCAAGGCAAAGGTCTGCGGAAACGGCAGAGGCCGATCCGCCCGATGAACCACCCGGTGTAAGCGCCGTGTCTTCGTTGTCACGCCGCCAAGGGCTGGTGACGGGGCCGTAATAGGATGTCTCGTTCGAAGATCCCATTGCGAATTCGTCCATGTTCAGTTTGCCGAGCATAACCGAACCTGCGTCCCAAAGCTGGGTCGTGATCGTGGATTCATACTTCGGCTTGAACCCGTCGAGGATGTGGGAGCCAGCTTGTGTCTGGATATCTTCAGTGCAGAACAAATCTTTGATGCCCAGCGGAATGCCACACATGTCTGGCGCGTCGCCCGCTTGTATACGAACATCGGCAGCGGTGGCTTGCGCCAAGGCTTTTTCAGGTGTTTTGGTCGAAAACGCGTTCAACGTATCGGCCGCGT
>JAGLUD010000149.1 GCA_023134935.1 Paracoccaceae bacterium
TGTCTACAAATCTAGGGGCTATTCACCGTGCTTCGGAAGGACATTCGGCCAAAAAAGACTCGGAGCAGACTTCCTTTCATTCTTGGCTTATTCAATAACAGCAAAGATTGCCTACATACAGCGATGCCAATAAGCCGAAGTCGTGTGTCATCATCCCCAACATATCAACAAGCATGCCATAAGAGTGCAAAATGACTTTTGACACTATGTGTGCCATATAATTAAAGAATCTATTGGCACAAAGGGATATATATGCTCATTGGTTACGCGAGAAACTCGCCCGCCTCACAAGAGGCTGGTTTTGAAGCCCAGATCACACAACTACAAAAGCTTGGCGTTACAGAACGCCACCTATATTCAGAACAGGTATCGTCTGTAGGAGAACGCAAAGAGCTAGAACGGGCCTTAAACGATCTGCGCTCCGGTGACACTCTGGTCGTGACCAAACTGGATCGGCTAGCGAGGAGTGTCATTCATCTTGGCCAGATCAAGAGCCGTGTAGAACAAGAAGGTGCCAAACTGCGTATCCTTGACCTCAACATCGATACCAATACTGCAACTGGTGAATTGATGATGAATCTAATTGGTTCAGTTGCACAGTTCGAACGCGAGATGATGTTAGAACGTCAGCGCGAGGGTATTGCCAAGGCGAAAGCTGAAGGAAAATACAAAGGTCGCAAACCAACCGCCCGTGCCAAGTCTGATGATATTGTAAAGATGGCCGAAGAAGGTAGAACGAAGAAAAAGATCGCGGATGAATTGGGTGTATCGCTGCGGTCAGTGTATCGGGTGTTGGCGGCAGCAGTTTAGTTTACTCGTAAAAACCGCTCTATTATCAACGGAAATCCATTCTCGCGCCAGAACCGACCCGATATGCCTCCGCTGGACATCCCACCATGTGCGAAACGTCTTATCTCAATCTCGTCCAAGAATGCCAAGGATTTGCCTGTTGCACTTCTAAATGCGGAGTCCAATATATTTTCAATCTGATCACGGTTTTTTGGTAAGGCCACATCTGCCAATGTTTCTAGAAGCTCATCCCATAAATACGTGTCTCCTCGAAGCCCCCATTGTGTAGGGCGTTCATGAAACAGGCCACCCACCGTCTTATCCTTAGATTGGACCTGTCGCGGAATTGTGCCGCTCCTTTAACCGCGTATTATACGCAAAAGGAGAAACGAGATGGCATCACAACATACAGCAGAATTCAGACAGGAAGCAGTGCGCGTAGCACTAACGAGCGGTTTGAATCGAAAGCAGGTAGCTCCTGTCTTTCAGAATGGCAGATACCAAAGGTCAATCGCACCTTTGGAGAGACCCCAAGACCTGTGGACATCACCATGTGTTTCACACCGGCATCAGCGGCAGCATCGCCAATATCAGCCTCAGAGCCGTCTGCACGCAGGGTCTTGGCACCAGCCCCTGGTGCCTGCCCCGAAAACCCGATGGGTTTTTATGGGTGCAGAACGGTAGAGGTCAAGATCGCGCCGAACAGTTCGATCCCTCCAACGATGTTTAGCGGCACTGCACGGATGTTGCAGATATGTTTAACCTGCCAAAGCCATGCGTCATCGGTCCAGGGTTCGCCAGTCGACATGACGATACGCAGTTTCGACAGACCGTACTCCGCCAGCAGAGCAATATCCTGTGCCATGAATTGGCGCACCAGCGTGGGCGCGACACCCATATGGCTTACGCCTTTCTCAGCGGCCTGCGCAAATAGTGGTGTATCTGTTCGTCCAGGGGCAACTGCATTTAGCTGAATACCCTTGTGTGCCAGTTCGCGCGCCATAGTTTTGGTAAACGAATTAATGCCGCCTTTGCACGTGGAGTACACCGCCTTTCCTCGCGGAGGCAACGCGGCCCGCGTCGGGGCCCTATTTTGCAAAACGTTTAGTTACTTCTCGTCCGACCACCGCCGTCACCACCTGTAATGATCACTCTTTTTCCTTGCGGTCCGCGCTTTGCAATACTCCTCTAATGTAGCACCTTAAGCGAATAAGGCTTGCGCATTACCTGGTGTAGGGGGTAAAATCTAACATTTGTTCGAAATAAATTAGTTGCTAATATTTTGTCCAGAGGCAGTTAAATAATAATATGAAAGCCAAGCCATTAAAACCACTGCTCCCTGACGGCCAGCCAAGCAAGTCTGCCCAAACCCGTGCGATGATCGTCGCTGCGGCGGCGCGACAATTTCGTTTCGAAGGCTACACAGCAACGACCATGCGTAAGATTGCCGAGCTCGCTGACATGGAAGCCGGAAGCATATATTATCACTTTGAATCTAAAGGTGAAATTCTCGGTGAGGTGTTGGATCTCGGTCTGCGTCGGCTTTACAATGAAGTCGCAGAAATACTGACAGACGCGGCGAAACAAAACGCCGACTTCCAACAGACAGTCACAAAATTGATTGATACCCATCTTAATTTTTTACTGACGGAAAGTGACTTCACGTCAGTAAATATTCGTAACTTCCCGACTTTACCCGAATCTTTGCGAAAATCCCATCGTCCGCTTCGACGTGCGTATTCAGATTTGTGGAGCGGGTTCCTAACTGAGTCGCAAGACGCGAGCCTAATTCGCGGCGATATGGCCGTAGCACCGCTTAGGCAGTTTATTCTGGGCGCACTGAACTGGACGGTGGAGTGGTACGACCCAGATCTCTATCCAGTTTCGGCCCTCTCGGAACGCTTATCAAAACTGTTGCTTGAGGGGATGGCGCTGGACACTGGGCGCGCGTTGATCCTTCCGAATGAGGATACACCACAGGAAGTCACCGCTACCGTCCCCGCGCAGAGCAAGTCTGCCCGCACCCGGGCGAAGATTCTTTCGGCGGCGGCCCGAATTATTCGCGACCGCGGCTATAAGGCCGCGACAATGCGTGCGATTGCGACGGAAGCGGGAATAGAGGCTGGAAGTGTTTACTATCACTTCGGCTCGAAAGACGAAATTCTGGATAAGGTACTGGATAAAGGCCTTCGGGATTTGCTTGATGGTGTTGCCGAAACCGCTTCCGATGCCCATACCTATCCTAATGGACAAAGCAAAGTTGCCGCCGCGATAAAGACCCATATGGATTTCCTATTCCGCTCTAGTGAATTCACCTCGGCGAATATCCGGATTTATGGCCAGTTGCCAAAAGATGTACGCGCCCGCCATTGGCCGGTCCGGCACGAATACGCACTGCTATGGGATACCATTCTTGAAGAAGCACAACAGGCCGGATGCATTCGTTCGGACATTAAAATTGTGCCGCTTCGACAGGTTATGCTTGGCGCGTTGAACTGGACGGTCGAATGGTTTGACCCTGACCGAGGGGGCTCGGA
>JAGLUD010000015.1 GCA_023134935.1 Paracoccaceae bacterium
CAAAAGACGAAAAACGTTCGGACACCTTTCGGACACTTTGACAGGAGAGTACTTTGCCCCGCCGTTCCACACACCGCATTACAGACCGGTTTATCAAAACCCTCCCTGCCCCCGCAAAAGGGTACAAGATTTACTATGATGGCGATCTCGCTGGCTTTGGATGTCGTATCCATTCGAGCGGTGGACTGGCTTTTGTATTGAACTATCTAGTGAACGGTAGAGAGCGGCGCATCGTGATCGGGAACTATCCGGCATGGTCAAGTTCGGCGGCGCGAGAGCGGGCAAAGACCTTGAAGCGCGATATCGATATTGGCCATGATCCGTTGGATCAGAAACAGGGGAAAGTGGAGGGTGTGATGGCGGCGCGTTCCGCCCCGACGGTCGCTGACTTATATGAACGCTACGATCGTGAGCATCTACCGCGCAAGAGTGCACGCTCGGCTGCGGATGATCGCAGTATGTGGCGCAATGACATCCTGCCGCGCATTGGCGAGATCAAAGTAGCGGATCTGACCCATGAAGACGTTGATATGTTACACCGTTCCATCAGCAAGACGCGCCCGGTGCGGGCAAACCGTGTGATCGAGGTGCTTCGCAAAGCTCTTAACCTCTCGATCAGGTGGGAATGGCGCACCAATAATCCCGCCTCCGGTACGCATAAGAACGTCGAAGTTAAACGGGATAGGTTTTTAAGTGAGGCAGAGATTCATCGGTTATGTGATGCGATCCATCGTGAAGGCAACCAGACAGCTGCGGACGCAATCGAGTTGTTGATGTTTACGGGGGCGCGAAAGTCGGAGGTCTTGCAATGCCGCTGGAGTGAGTTCTCGCTTGAGGATGGCATTTGGATCAAGCCCTCCGCCCATACCAAACAGAAGAAGGAGCATCGCCTACCACTATCGCAGGATGCGGTTAACCTTCTAAAGCGGCGAGAGGTTGAGAGCTTTTCTGAATATGTATTTCCGGGGAATTCGGCCGAAAAGCATGTTGGCGATTTGCGCGGTGCCTGGACGAGGATTTGCATCGATGCTGACTTTGTAGAGGAGCAAACCCCGCCAAGTACCCCTGCCCGCGCGCGGGCGCCCTCAACACCGCCCACCGCGATTACACTCAAGCCAACGCTGCGCATCCACGACCTCAGGCATAGTTACGCGAGTATACTAGCCTCCTCGGGGTTTTCCTTACCAATCATCGGTGCTCTACTAGGCCACACGCAGGTTCAAACAACGGCGCGTTATGCACATCTGCTGGACGATCCACTACGCGAAGCTGTTAATAAAGCGGCCAAGAGCATCAATAAGAAAAGTGAGCGAGTAAAATAATATGAAGAGCTTTGAATACCATGACTTCGATCCAGAGGATGAAACCACCCTGCGCGACGCGCGCTTCCGATACGGCGACGCAGAAGCCGTAGAACGGATACAAGCGCTAAACCAGGCAGGCTTCAACGCTGATGATTTCGGTAGCCCGAGCGGTGCGCCTTACGATCTGTTGGCAAAGCTGATGTCGCAGCTTTTTCGAGAGGTCAAAGAGCAACTTCAAAGCGGGGAGCTCATCGCATTTGGGTACACGCAGGACATCATTGCCGGTCCGCAGTTTATCCCCTGCGATTTATGGCGGCATGTCGGGGTCAACATTAAAAGATCGTGGATCGAACTGAAGAGGCGCCCCGAAACAAGGATGACAGACATCGTCGTGTTCAAACGGCCAGTACAACTCTCAAACGATGTTGATCGAACGGCGAAGACCGCAAACAGGGCAGACATTCAACGGGCATACGCGACTTACATTGAAGAGCTTATACAAGCGGGTAAGAAATCTAACAGAGAACAAGACGTCGCCGCTATGAAGGCCCTTTGCGGAGATGGCGTTACGAACCAATATATCCGTGAGCTTCGGGCGGAGTATGCGCCAGCACAGTGGAGCGATAAGGGAAGGCGTAAGCAGGTTTAAGTTTTAAACCGGATATAATTAATCCGGACACGATTATTCCGGATCCGGATTTCCGGTTTTTGCTAGGGCGAAAAACCTGATTATTGAAAGGACTGCCACGGCCAATTCGGGCCACTACCAGACGAGAGGGCAGTCACATGAAACGCAAAACCGCCAAGACATCCACCGCCTCACCTAAGAAGGGCAAGCACACACCGAACAGCACGGTCATTCAAATTGGTCGCAAGACCTATGCGCACCCTGATCACGTTGCAGAACTTCTTAACGTCACGCGGCGAACGTTGAACCGCTGGACACAAGATCGCAGAGGCCCACCCAAGATTGTGATCGGACAAAGGGCTCTCTACGATCTCGACAAGCTTTCCCTCTGGCTTGAGGCGAATGAAATCGCACCGCTGTCCCAGATGCGAGGTAACAAGTGATGGGGCACAACAAGTTCAAAAAAGGACCCGGCAAGTTCATTCAACTTGAACATTGGGTCTACGATAGCCCTGCCTTCCAATCACTAAAGCCTGGTCCACGCGCTATATATGTTGAACTGAAAAGGCAGTTTAACGGTTACAACAATGGCAATATCTTTCTTAGCCAAAGGATCGCCGGAGCTGCGGCAAACATTGGTCGGGATACTGTCGGGAAATATCTAGTGGAACTGGCGGCCAAGGGATTCATCGTGAAGACGGTGGGACATCATCTCGGCCCTGCAGGGGTGGGTCAGGCCGCGAAGTGGGCCTTAACAGAACTGCCCTTGGATGGCGCTCCTGCGACCAAGGACTTCATGGCGTGGGGAAAACAAAACCCCCGTTGAAAAATCCAACACCCTTGGCGGGGAAACCCTGCACCCAACGTCGGAAAATCCAACACACGGTCAGATGAATGTCGGAAATTCCGACCGCTTTGGGTTAAATACACCTAAACCAATGTCGGAAAATCCTGCCATATATACATCTAACCATATGTTTG
>JAGLUD010000150.1 GCA_023134935.1 Paracoccaceae bacterium
AGCGGTGACACCAAAGAAGAATGGAAAATGGTTGCCGAGACCAAGAAAATTGTGGACCCGAAGATCAAGGTCACTGCGACTTGTGTGCGGGTTCCGGTATTCGTTGGGCACTCCGAAGCGGTCAACATCGAATTCGAGGAGTTCCTTGATGAAGACGAGGCGCGGGACATTCTGCGCGAGGCACCGGGCATTATGGTTATCGATAAACGCGAAGACGGTGGGTACATCACGCCGATTGAAAGCGTCGGCGAATATGCGACGTATATCAGCCGTATCCGGCAGGATATTACGGTCGAGAACGGGCTGAACCTGTGGTGTGTGTCGGACAACCTGCGTAAGGGTGCGGCACTGAACGCGGTGCAGATCGCGGAGCTGTTAGGGCGACGAGTTTTGAAAAAGGGTTAAAGTTTTCTAAAGGCGGCCAGTTAGGTCGCCTTTTTTACACCCGATGAAACGCTTCGGCTTCGGCGTTGTAATACTCGATGCTACCATCACGGATGTTGTTCCATAGACCGTGAAGGGCGAGGGTGTCGTCCTCGACAGCCTTTTGGATAAACGGGAAAGTCATCAGGTTTTCCAGCGCGATTAGAACGCCTTCTTTTTCCAACGCAGTTTGGCGTTCCTTAAGGGTGCCTTCCATGTCCTTGATGCGCTCGTACCCTGGGCGCAGGATGTCCATCCAGCGGCCAACGAAACTGGTGCCTTCTTCAAGTTCAGGGGCGTTGCCACAACACATGTCGAGGCATCCTGCCACTCCGCCGCAATCGGAATGGCCGACGACCAGCAGGTTGGCGACGTGCAAGTGTGTCACGGCGTATTCAATCGCAGCCGAGGTTCCGTGCGGTTCTGTGTCTGGCGAATAGGGCGGCACGAGGTTGGCAATGTTGCGGTGGATGAAAAATTCACCGGATTCCGCCCCGAAAATTGCGGTTACGTGCACGCGACTGTCGCAACATGAAATGATCATGGCGCGGGGGCGTTGACCCTCGTCAGCCAATCGTGCGTACCATGCCTTGTTTTCCTGAAACTTCGTAGCTCGCCAACCAGCATAACGGGTGGCTAGATAAGATGGCAGTGGTTTTGCATTTTTCATCGACGACTCCTTCTTTGCCGTCTCTTTTGCGGGGTTTTTGGACAATTTTCAAGGACTGGATGTTTGATAACCCTTTTTTCAGACATTCTGGTTATGTTCTTTACAGCGAGAGTAGAGGGGAAAGAAAAAATGGGACAAATATACCAGATTTGCGCGGCGCAAGCTTCGGGTGTGGGGGTGGACTACGAGGTTATCCGTAATCTGAAAGCGGCCGTAGGGGAGGCGCGGTACGAAGAGATCGCGGAACAGGCGGTGTTTAAGTTGGCGGATCGGCTGGGAAGGTTGGAGCGCGCCCTGCGGGAGGCGGATCTAACGATGTGCTATCGCCATGCACTAAACATTTGCGGGGTTTCCAGCCAGATAGGGCTGGTTGACGTGGCGCGGGTGGCGGCGGACGTTATGACGTGCACACGCGAAAGCAATATGGAGGCGTTATCGGCGGTGATCGGACGGCTGAACCGCGTTACAGAAGCGTCTTTGTTCTCGGTTTTCGAGCTGGAGGCGTAAGCGGGTCTTGCGGTTCTGACAAGGGCGGATAGTTTACGGGTAACTTTCTTTACTGGAGATACCTTGATGGCCGACCGTTTTGCAAACAACGCTCAACCCGCGATTCCTGTTCACGCTGTAGGCAAGGGCGGGGA
>JAGLUD010000151.1 GCA_023134935.1 Paracoccaceae bacterium
CTAGGTGAGGTGACCTTGTTGCCTTCGGGCAGCGCGATCGCAGCTGTGCTGGTTGGTTGGGGAACGGAAGCCACGCGAGCGCGTGGACGGTTCCATCTGGCGGCTGCGGCGCAGAAATTACCGGAAGGTGTTTACCGGATTGCGTCGGGCGTACCCGAAGAGGAATTGGAAAACGAGGCATTAGGGTGGTTGATGTCAAACTACCGGTTTTCGAGATATCGGGACGCGGGACCAGTTAAGGCGGCTTTGAGTGCGCCTGATGGCATTGATGCGACGCGTGTCGAGACAATGGCCGAGGGCGATGCCTTGGCGCGTGATTTGATCAATACGCCTGCATCGGACATGGGACCAGATGCGTTGGAGGCAGCGTTTCGAGCGTTGGGAAAACAGCACGGAGCCGAAGTTTCGGTGATAGCTGGTGATGCGTTGTTGGATGAAAATCTGCCGTTGATACATGCGGTTGGTCGGGCCTCGGATCAGGTGCCACGACTGCTTGATATGCGTTGGGGGCCGCTCGGCGCGCCGACGGTGACGCTTGTGGGCAAAGGGGTTTGCTTTGATACGGGCGGATTGAACATCAAACCTGGGGCCTCGATGGGGTTGATGAAAAAGGATATGGGCGGCAGTGCCAATGTAATGGCGTTGGCGCATATGGTTATGGCGCTGAAGCTGCCGGTGCGGTTGCGGGTGCTGGTTCCGGCGGTTGAGAACTCGATTTCAGCAGGGGCTTTCAGGCCGGGGGATATCTTGAGCAGCCGCAAAGGTTTGACGATTGAAGTGAATAATACCGACGCCGAGGGGCGGTTGGTCTTGGCTGATGCGCTGGCTGTGGCTGATGAGGAAACGCCGGATATGTTGCTTTGTCTGGCGACGTTGACGGGGGCCGCGCGGGTTGCATTGGGGCCTGATTTGCCGCCGTTTTTTACGGATGACGAAGGCTTGGCGGTGGATATCAACGTGGCAGCCGAGAAGTCGGCAGACCCGTTGTGGCGCATGCCGTTTTGGGAGCCATATGAAGGAAATATTGAACCGGGCATTGCGGATTTGGACAACGCGCCCGCTGGTGGAATGGCGGGGGCAATTACGGCAGCGTTATTCCTGCGCCGCTTTGTAGAAAACACAGAAAGTTTTGCGCATTTGGACATCTACGGGTGGACACCTGTTGCGAAACCCGCGCGATCAAAGGGCGGGGCGTGCCAATCGGCACGGGCATTGTTGGCAATTATTGAAAAGCGGGTCAGCTGATGGATACACGTCGTATTCCGGTGCGTCACGATTTGGCGGCTGAACATTTGCGCGGGCAGGTGGAAGTTGAAAGTTTTGTTGACGGCAAGCCGATGGCGGTGGGCGCGTCGATGATTAATCTGGTACGGAACGCGGATCCGGACACCAATTTGGCGACGCAGCTTTTGTACGGTGAGGGGTTCACGGTTTACGACGAGATCGCGGATATGGGCTTGGCGTGGGGGCAATCCGAGCGCGATGGGTATGTTGGATATGTGCCTAGCGCCGGTTTGATCGAACCGTTGGAGGGGCGCATTGAACAGGTTACATCGCTGTCAGCATTGGTTTTCGCCGAGCCGGATTTTAAATCGCAGTTGTTGGGTTCATATTCGCTAGGCTGTCGGGTCGCTGTCGAGGCAGAGGAAAACGGATACGCACGGTTGGGTGCGGGCATTTACACGCCGATGGTGAACTTGGCGCCGGTTACGGGTGATTTTGTTGGTGTTGCAGAGAAGTTCATCGGATCACCGTACCTTTGGGGTGGGCGCAGTTATTCTGGGCTGGATTGCTCGGGGTTGGTGCAGCTTGCGTTGCAGGCCGTCGGGGTTGATGCGCCGAGAGATTCCGATATGCAGGCGGCTGAGCTGGGCTTAGAGGTTAGCGATCGCGCCAACTTGCAACGCGGCGATCTGGTTTTCTGGGACGGGCATGTCGGGATAATGCGGGACGGCGATAACCTGCTGCATGCAAATGTTCATCACATGTCGGTTGCCACCGAAGCTTTGGAAGGCGCAGTATTTCGGATTGCGGAGAGGGAAAACAAGCTGATTACGTCTGTGAAACGTCTTTAGGCTAATTACCCGTTTTCCCGCAGCACTCGGCCTGCCAAATATAGCGAGCCGCATATAAGGATGCGGGCGGTCGGGTCTTCGGCCACGATTGAGTTGACGGCATCCGCGACGGATGAGGATTCTTGGGATTGCATACCAACAGATTGTGCAGCCGCGACGGTTTCGGAGGCCTTCAACGTGGCGGCTTCGCCTTCAATCGATACGCCGTACAGGCCTTGAGAAATCTCGGCCAACGGTGCCAGATACCCCGTTATGTCTTTGGTGTTTAGCATGCCGCAAATCAAATATGTCGGGCGGTCGGGCAGCCTTTGCAAAGCCTCGACCAACGCTTTACCTGCGGCGGGGTTGTGGCCCCCATCAAGCCAAAGTTCGGCTTGACCTGCCGCTTGGACCAGTGGTCCTTGGCGTAGACGTTGCAGGCGGGCGGGCCATTTTGCGGTTGTGATTGCAGCCTCGCACGCGGCTTCATTTTTGCCCAAAGCGCGCAGGGCTGCAATGGCGGCGCCTGCGTTTTGAACTTGGTGTGCGCCGATCAGGTTGGGTAGCGGTAAGTCCAGTAGGCCGTTTTCGTCTTGATAGACCAGCCGTCCGTTTTCCTCCCAGACATGCCAATGTTGACCATGGACCAGCAGCGAGGCGCCAACTTTGGCGGCTTGCCTTTCGATCACTTCCAGTGCGGCATCTTCCTGTGGGCCGACGACGCAATAAACGCCGCGCTTCAGAATACCGGCTTTCTCGGCGGCGATTTCTTCGATGGTTTCGCCCAAGTATTGGGTGTGGTCGATGCTAATCGGGGTGATCACGCAAAGGCGTGGAACTTCGACCATGTTGGTGGCGTCTAAGCGACCGCCGAGGCCGGTTTCCAGCAGGGTGTATTCAGCAGCCACACGCGAAAATGCCAGTAGGGCGGCGCAGGTGGTGATCTCGAAATAGGTTATTGTGATGCCATCGTTGGCATCGACGCATTCGTCCAGTATTTCGGTTAACGCTTCTTCGGATATCAGCTCGCCCGCTAGCCGGATGCGTTCGTGAAAGCGCGCGAGGTGGGGCGAGGTGTAGGCGTGGACGCGATCGCCGTCGGCCTCCATCCCTGCGCGGATCATGGCTTGGGTGGAGCCTTTGCCGTTAGTTCCCGCCAGGTGAATCACGGATGGTAGATGCTTTTCGGGGTTTCCGAGTGCATCCAGCAGCCGGACCATACGATCCAGCGTCAGGTCAATGATCTTGGGGTGGAGCGACATTAGCCGCTCCAGAATTACATCACTGTGGGGGGTGCTCACGCGGCGGTCTCGTCCGGTTTGGGAAGGTCGCCGACCACTTGCGGGGTTTGTTTCATCAGCATGCGGATGATCGTTACCAGTTCGGTTTTCATGTCTTTGCGGTGGATAACACGGTCAAGGATGCCGTGGTCCAGCAGGTATTCGGCGCGCTGGAATTCCTCGGGCAGCTTTTCACGGATGGTCTGTTCGATCACACGCGCACCTGCGAAACCAATCAATGCGTTGGGTTCGGCGATAGGGATATCGCCCAGCATCGCGTAGGACGCGGTTACGCCGCCGGTTGTCGGGTGGGTCAGAACCACGATGTAGGGCAGGCCTGCTTCTTTCAACATCTGCACCGCGACAGTAGATCGGGGCATTTGCATCAGGGCCATGATGCCCTCTTGCATGCGCGCGCCACCAGCGGCAGAGAACAGCACAAGCGGCGCGTTTATTTGTACGGCACGTTCAGCGGCGGCGATGATCGCATTGCCGACGTGCATCCCCATCGATCCCCCCATGAACGAGAAGTTTTGACCAGCGCAGATGACTTTCATGCGGCCCATGTCGCCTTCGACCACTAGCATGGCGTCATGCTCGCTGGTCTTTTTGCGGGCGTCACGGATGCGGTCGGGATATTTCTTCTGGTCTTTGAAATGCAGCGGGTCTGCGGGTGGTTCTGGTACGTCTACTTCGGCAAACAGGCCGCCGTCGTACATGGTTATAAACCGATCGCGGGGCGTGATGTGCATGTGGTGTTTGCACGATGGGCAGGTGTTCAGCGCCTCGGTCAGTTCGCGGTGGAACAGCATGGTTCCGCATTCGGGGCATTTGGTCCACAGGTTATCCGGCGTCTCGCGACGGGAAAAAATCGAGTTTACCTTTGGGCGAATATAATTCGAAATCCAGTTCATGTGCCAATCGGCCCCTTTTGCTGCGCTTAAGTCTAATTAATCCGCTGTTAACGGGATTGCAACGTCAGAGCCGCCTACGGCGCATGATTAGCATGAAAATTCCGTAGCCAACCAGCATTGCAGCTAGCGAGATCAGCATGGCGGTTTTCATTTGGGCGCTTTGCATGTCTACACTGTAGAGGTAGAAGCTCATCCCGCTGAGTTGTCCGGGGGAATTCAGGAACAGCATTACCACCAGATTGTTGGCGAAATGCAGCCCCATGGCGGCGGATAGTGATCCGAAACGAGCAGTTACATCTGCGAGGATCATCCCCATAAGCGTCGTGACGGCCACGATTATCCAAGCGTTGCCGCCAAACAGGGTGGGGTTGTAGTGGGCAAGGCCGAATATGACTGAGGGCAGCACCCACCAAGCCCAACGGCTTTTGAAGCGGGCGGCTAGTTGTTGTTGTAAATACCCACGGAAGACCATTTCCTCGGCGGTTGTTTGCAAGAATAATAGGATAAGCGCAGGAGCCAGCCACGTTAACCATTTTATCAGCGGCATCTGTTGGAGCAGCTCGGTTGTGAGTACGGTTGTCGTCGCGTCGATCGCTGCGAGTATCAGGATGATCGCGGCTGCACCGCGCCATAACCGCCAATTCACGGTGCCGGTTGGGCCAAGCAGTGTGTGTAGTGGGCGCTTGTGTAAGAATTTTAGGATCAGCCACAGGGCGGGGATCATAGTCGCGATTAAGAACAACATCGCGAAAGTAGCGAAGATGGTACGGCCTTCTTCGACTTCGTGCATCAGGCTTTGGCCTAGACCTGGCTCGATGTACTCACCCAGAAATGCGGTTCCGAGGCCGAGCAATAGGGTTGTTAGCAGGAATATTGCGAATACCAGCACCAAACCCAGAATCGTGCGCCATATCTCGGACCGCGCTTGTGCGGGGGCTACGAAAGCCTGAAAGGCAGGGGAGAAGTGGGGAAACATGGAGGCTCCGCGTCAAAAGGTAAGAGGGTAACGGTGGAAAATTCGCTTAGCAATGCTTGAGATTCTCGTCGGCAATCCCTATTGCTGGTTTTAACAGAATAAACCCAACAGGAGTTGCCCGAAATGAATTCCGGACCAATCGATAAATCGAACCTTCCCAGTCGTCATGTAACCGAGGGGCCAGAGCGCGCTCCGCATCGGTCTTACCTGTATGCGATGGGTCTGTCGGAAACTGAAATTCACCAGCCGTTGGTTGGCGTGGCGACCTGCTGGAACGAGGCTGCACCTTGTAACATTGCACTGAACCGCCAGGCGCAGTCTGTTAAGTCGGGCGTTAAGGTTGCCCGCGGTACGCCGCGCGAATTTACGACGATTACCGTGACCGATGGTATCGCGATGGGCCATGAGGGCATGCGTTCATCTTTGGTTAGCCGCGAGGCGATTGCTGATACGGTTGAGCTGACTATGCGTGGGCATTGTTATGACGCGCTGGTTGGTTTGGCGGGTTGTGA
>JAGLUD010000152.1 GCA_023134935.1 Paracoccaceae bacterium
CCTGCGTTCATTCTGGTGAACCCGCAGATGGGGGAAAACATCGGTGGGGCTGCGCGTGCCATGTGGAACTTCGGCGTTGATCGTATGAGGTTGGTCAAACCGCGGGACGGGTGGCCGAACTCGAAGGCGATTGCGATGGCCTCGGGGGCGGGGCGTGTGTTGGATCAGGTTAAGGTGACGGAAACGACGGCCGAGGCGGTGGCGGATTTGAATTTTGTCTTTGCCACGACGGCCCGAAACCGTGATTTGACCAAAGATGTGATGACACCCGAACGCGCGATGGCGCATGCACGGGAGTTGATCGCGCAAGGTCAGAAGGTTGGTGTGCTGTTCGGGCCAGAGCGGGCCGGATTGCAGAACGACGATATTGTGCATGCGAATGCGTTGATTTCCATTCCGGTTAACCCGGCGTTTGCGTCACTGAATTTGGCTCAATGTGTCTTGCTAACAGCGTATGAATGGCCTCGCCAAATGGATGAGCAACCTGCAGAAGTCACAGCGATGGCTGGCACGCGCTTTGCCGAGGCGATTGAGGTTCAGCGGTTGAGCGAGAAGGTTGAGGAGCGTCTGGACAAGATCGGGTTCTTCTGGCCAGAACAAAAACGTGTTTCTATGGTGGAGAACATCTGGAATATGCTCTCAAGGCTACCACTTACAGATGCAGACGTGCGAACTTTGCACGGGATATTCAAGGCGTTGGCGACCAAGGGGCCGAAGACGACTTACAAGGATTAACGGGGTATTAAGATGGCACGCAGTATTTTTGAAGATGTGAGCGGCGAGAAGGTGGAAGCACCTGCGCCCAAGCCTGTGCGCAAATCTGCGCGGCGTGCGATTGCTGGCTGGCTGATGGCTTTGTTCGCGCTGGTCGTGCTGATGATCGTCGTTGGCGGCATGACGCGGCTGACGGATAGCGGGTTGTCGATCACGGAATGGAAACCTGTGACGGGGGCTGTGCCACCGATGGGCGAGGCGGCTTGGGTCGTTGAGTTCGACAAGTATAAGGCGACGCCGGAGTATGAGTTTCAGAATCTCGGGATGAGTATGGACGAGTTTAAGGGGATATTCTGGTGGGAGTGGGGGCATCGCTTCCTTGGGCGTTTCGTTGGGCTGGTTTGGTTCTTTGGCTTTGTATATTTCGCTGTGCGGCGGCAGATTCCGACGGGTTGGACTGGTCGGCTGGTTAGCGTTGGTGCGCTTGGTGGGCTTCAGGGTGCTGTTGGTTGGTGGATGGTTTCCAGTGGGCTGGAAGGGCGGATGGTCGATGTGGCCTCGTATCGTTTGGCTACGCATCTGGGGTTGGCGTTCTTTATTCTGGGGCTAATTGCGTGGTTTGTGTTTGAACTTCGGCGTGAGAGCGCAGAGTTGTTACAGGCGCGGCGGCGACGTGAAAGTGGCCTTGTGACGCTGGGGACGGTGCTGGTTGTAGTGCTGTTCTTGCAGATATTGTTGGGGGCACTTGTGGCTGGCATTGACGCGGGGCGTAGTTTCCCGACGTGGCCGAGCATGGCGGGGGAATTTCTGCCGTCTGAAAGTTTTGACTATGAGCCGATGTGGACGAATTTCTTCGAAAACCCTGCGTTGGTGCAATTTAACCACCGTTTGCTCGGCTATCTGGCGCTGTTGTTGGGTGGGTTTGCTTGGTGGCGCAGCCGCTCAAGTGCGATGGCCGGTGTGCGATTCCGGTTCGACTGGATGATGGTGATGATGTTCGGTCAAGTTGTTCTGGGTATTGTTACGGTGGTTTACGCGGCACCCGTTTCAATCGCGATCATTCACCAGCTAAGCGCCGTGGCGTTGTTTGTGATGACACTGCAAGCGCGGTTCGAGGCGGCGTATCCGGTGGAGCAGAAGATTTCGCGCGGCTAGGTTATTGTTCCCATTCAGGGTGGCGTTTATCCAAGAATGCCGCGATGCCGTTTTCGGTGTCGCGGAATAGCATGTTGTCGGCCATGACCGCGCCTGTGTAGGCATAGGCTTCTTCAAGCGGTAAATCTGCTTGATGGTAGAAACCTTCTTTACCGATTTGCACTGCTACACCTAATTGTCCGGCGACTTGCTTGGCGAGGGCTAGTGTTGCAGCGTCCAGTTCTTCCAGCGGTACGGCGCGGTTAATAAGGCCAAAGGCAAGCGCCTTGTCTGTGTCAATGAATTCACCAGTTGTTAACATTTCGAACGCTTGCTTGCGCGGGATGTTGCGGGTGAGAGCTACCATAGGGGTGGAGCAGAACAGGCCGATGTTTACGCCATTAACGCCAAAGCGCGTGCCTTCGGCAGCGACGGCCATGTCGCAGGACGCAACTAACTGACAGCCCGCGGCGGTCGCGATTCCGTGGGCTTGCGCGATCACGGGTTGGGGCATTTTGGTGACCGAGGTCATGAGGTGGCCACAGGTAGCGAAGAGTTCGTTGAAGTAGGCTTTGCCACCGTCTTCGGTTTGGCGCGCGGCTGTCATTTGTTTCAAATCGTGTCCTGCGCAAAACGCTTTGCCTGACCCTTTGATGATGACGGCGCGGATGGAGCGATCCTCGGCTATTGAATCCAGTTCGGATTGCAGGGCCTCCAACATCTCCTCGGATAAGGCGTTCAGCTTTTTCGGGGCGTTCAGGGTTAGTGACGCGACGGCATTGGCGTCTGAGCGAAGTAAGATGTCGGACATCCGGGTTTCTCCATATATGTTCCGGGTTACAGTTCCACGCAACGAAGGTTTTGGAAAGACGCAAAATGACGCCAAAAATGAATATTGCTGAAATGCAGGAATTTGTGGACGAAGTTTTTCCGCAGATGATCGGGAACTTTGAGGTGCTGGCGATTGAACCCTACCGCACGAAAATTCGTATGAAAATTACCGATGATGATCTGCGACCTGGCGGAACGGTGTCGGGGCCTGCGATGTTCGCGGCTGTTGATTGTGCGTTTTATATGGCAACGCTATCGATGATTGGACCGGAGGCGCTGACGGTTACGACAAATTGTTCGATTGATTTTATGCGTAAACCCGCACCTTGTGACCTTATCGCCGACGCGCGCGTGCTTAAACTTGGCAAAGTGCTTAGTGTCGGGGATGTGATGCTGTACTCTGAAGGTATGGATGAACCTGTTGCACATGCAAATTTGACGTATTCGATTCCGAAACCACGTTGAAAT
>JAGLUD010000153.1 GCA_023134935.1 Paracoccaceae bacterium
CTGGGCAAGGGTTGAAAGTTCGGAACCTACGTTTGATGTTTCCAAACCGATCGCCGCGCCGGTGCGGGCGGTCGCTGGTTTGTTCTGGCCCAGTTTTCTGGTGCTGTCTGTTGATGTGATATCTAGGCGGATCGGGACGATCATCCGCATCATTTTTTCCAGCGCCTCTGGCGAGACGTTGTCGGTTTTCCAAATGGGTTTGGGGGCGAGGCGGGCTTCGAATTCATCTGACAGGCGTTCAAGTACGCCTAGCATATCTGCTTGCGGCAGTAGGTTTAATTGGCCGCGAAGATGAACGGCGATGTAGTTCCATGTCGGAACTTGGTCTTCGACACCATACCAGTCTGGCGAAATGTATCCGTCGGGTCCGGAGACTGCCAGTAGTGCGGATTGCGGTGCTTTCAGGGCGCGGGCGATGGGGTTGGATCGCATGACGTGCGCTTCGACATAACTACCGTCGGTCGAGATTGTGAAGGGCACATGGGCGGCGATTGGGCCGTCCTCGCCATTGATGCTGAGGACGCCAAATCCGCGTTGGCTGGTGAATTCCAAAGTGCTGGTTCGGGTGGCTTTGCGGAAGGCTGGATTAGGATGCATTTTTAGCCCTTATCATTGGCGTAACCATATGCATTCACGTATTAATAATGAATTATCGTTAAACTATTAAACCGGTTTAACGGTTGGGTAGTTCATACAAAGTTAACCATTATTCGTTGGCTAAATGCTATAACTGTATTGTTACTTTGTGGTTAGTTGTTTGCCGTTTTGGCCTGTAATCGTGAAAGTCACGATTTGGCCGATGTCTTGCGGAGTTTCGAAGTGGACCTCTGTGAACGCTTCTGTTCGACCCATGTGGGTGCTTTCCATCAAGATGTTGTGCTGTGTGCCGATCTGGGATTTTAGGTGGCTTTGAACACGCGCTTCCCCAGCCTCGCGCAGGCGGGCGGCGCGTTCCTTGATGGTTGCGCCGTGGACGGCTGGCATGCGGGCGGCGGGGGTGCCTTCGCGGGCGGAATAGGGGAAGATGTGCAGCCAAGTCAGGCCGCAATCCTTTATCAGGCGCAGGGAGTTTTCGAACATCTCGTCGGTTTCTGTCGGGAAGCCTGCGATGATGTCGGCGCCGTAGATGATGTCGGGGCGGGCTTTGCGCATGTCTTCGCAAAACTGGATTGCGTCCTCGCGGGTGTGGCGGCGTTTCATGCGTTTGAGGATCATGTTGTCGCCCGCTTGCAGGGATAAATGCAGGTGCGGCATTAGACGGTGTTCGCTGGCGATGGCGTCGATCAGGGCGGGGTCGGCTTCGATTGAGTCGATGGAGCTGATGCGGAGGCGCGGGAGGTCGGGGACGAGGCGCAGGATGCGTTGGACTAGGTCACCGAGTTTCGGTTGGGCGGGCAGGTCTGCGCCCCAGCTTGTCATATCGACGCCGGTTAGGACGATCTCGTTGAAGCCCTTGTCGACGAGGCGCTGGATTTGTTCGACGACAACGCCTGCGGGGACGGAGCGGGAATTACCACGGCCGTAAGGGATTATGCAGAACGTGCAGCGGTGGTCGCAGCCGTTTTGGACCTGCACATAGGCCCGCGCGCGGGTGCCGAAACCGTCGATCAGGTGGCCAGCGGTCTCGGTCGCGGCCATGATGTCGTTAACCATGATTTTCTCGGTCTTGCCGATGAAATTGGGTTTGGCGAGGCTGTTCCAAGTGTCGCCCTGCATTTTTTCGAGATTGCCTAGGACTAGGTCCACTTCGGGCATGTCGGCGAAGGTTTTCGGCTCGGTTTGGGCGGCACATCCGGTGACGATCATGCGGGCGTCGGGGTTTTCGCGGCGCAGTTTACGGATGCGTTGTTTTGCGGTGCGGACGGCCTCGGATGTGACGGCGCAGGTGTTTATTACGATGGCGTCGTCTAGGCCTGCGTCAACGCCAAGCTCACGCATGGCCTCGGTTTCATAGGCGTTCAGGCGACAGCCGAAGGTCGCGAAAATTGGTGGGGTCTTGGTGGTCATCCGGCGGCCTGTAGGAATTCTTTGCTGAAGGTTCCGCTGGATACCAGCATTGTTGGCCCCGTCATCCAGACACCATCTTCGCGCCAGTCAATTTCCAAATCACCGCCATCAAGGTGAACGGTGACTTTGCGGTTAGCCAAGCCTTTGCGAGCGGCGGCCACGGTCACGGCGCAGGAGCTGGAGCCGCTGGCGAGCGTATGGCCAACGCCGCGTTCCCATACGCGGACGCGGAGGTTTGAACGGTCAAGGACCTGTACGACTTGCACGTTGGTGCGTTCGGGGAACAAGGCGTGGTTCTCGATACGTGGGCCGAGTTCGTCAAGGTTGATTGCCTCGGCATCGTCTACGAAGAAACTGCAATGCGGGTTGCCCATGCCTGTTGCGGCTGGGGAGCCGTCGATTGGTAGGGCCACTGTATCGATGTCTTGCGCCAAGGGGATTTCTTGCCAGTCTAGTTGCGGTTGGCCCATGTTTACGCGGATCAGGTCGCTGCCTGCATCCTCGCAGATTAGATCACCGCGTCCGGTTCGTAGCACTACGGTGCTGTCTCCGGTTTCGGCCATCATTAGGCGTGCCACGCAGCGGGTCGCATTCCCGCAAGCGTCTGAGAGGCTGCCATCGGCGTTCCAGTAATCTACAGCGGTGACATCGCCTTCGATGCGGATTAGCGCCAGTTGGTCGAAACCGATGCCGAAATGGCGGTCTCCGATTGCGCGCGCCAAGGCAGGCGTCATCGGGTTCTCGCGCCCGCGAGCGTCGATCACCACGAAATCGTTTCCTAGCCCGTGCATTTTCAGGAATGCCAGGGCGGCGTTATCAGAGTCGTTTGTCATAGGCGCTATATAGGCACTTAGGTCGGGGCAGTAAACTTTTACTGTAACATTGAGATTTTGCTTTCCAAGCTAAAATTTAGGCGCATAGTTCGGGTATTCATCGAGGACATATCATGAGCCATATTTTCCCACGCCATACTAAAGTTAAAACGCCCGTCGCCGTGTCTGGTGAGGGGTGCTATTTGTACGATGCTTCCGGCAAGCGATATCTGGATGCATCGGGTGGCGCTGCGGTGTCCTGTCTTGGGCATGGCGACGTTGAGATTACCGAGGCGATCAAGGCACAACTGGATAAGTTGGCCTTTGCGCACACCAGTTTTCTGACGTCGGAGCCTGCGGAACAACTGGCGGATTTGCTGATTGAACATGCGCCGGAGGGGTTGGAGAAGGTTTATCTGGTTTCCGGCGGGTCCGAGGCAACAGAGGCGGCGATCAAGCTGGCACGGCAATACTTTGTTGAAAAGGGGCAGGATCAGCGGCGGCATTTGATTGCGCGCAAGCAGTCCTATCATGGCAATACCATCGGAGCGCTTTCAGCGGGTGGTAACATTTGGCGGCGGCAACAGTTTGCGCCGCTGTTGGTTGACGTAAAGCATATTTCGGCCTGTTTCGAGTACCGCTTCCGCGAGGAAAGCGAGAGTGCCGAGGCTTATGGTTTGCGGGCTGCACAGGAACTGGAGGACGAAATTCTGAGGCTGGGCCCGGACACAGTGATGGCGTTCATGGCCGAACCCGTGGTCGGTGCGACGCTGGGTGCTGTGCCAGCGGTTGAGGGGTATTTCAAACGTATCCGCGAGATTTGCGACAAGTACGGTGTGCTGTTGATTCTGGATGAGGTCATGTGTGGAATGGGCCGCACAGGACATTTATACGCCTGCGAAGCGGATGGAATTTCGCCTGATATACTGTGCATAGCCAAGGGACTTGGCGGTGGCTATCAGCCGATTGGCGCGATGCTTTGCAGTGGCGAGATTTATCGGACTATCGAGTCGGGTTCCGGTTTCTTTCAGCATGGGCATACTTATCTGGGGCATCCGGTTGCAGCAGCTGCGGGGTTGGCGGTTGTCTCCGCGATCCTTGATCGGGGGTTGATCCCGCGTGTTCGGGAAATGGGGGGTAAGCTGGAAGCGGCGTTGCAGGCGAAGTTCGGCCAGCACCCCAACGTCGGCGATATTCGTGGGCGAGGCCTGTTTAGGGGAATCGAACTGGTGCAGAATCGCGAAACCAAAGAGCCTTTCGGCTCCCAGAGGCGACTTGCCGGCAAGATCAAGGCTGCCGCGATGGAAAATGGGCTGATTTGTTATCCGATGGCAGGTACGATTGACGGGAAACTGGGGGATCATATCCTTCTGGCACCACCTTATATTCTTGAGCAAGAACACATCGAAGAGATGGTAACCAAGTTGGATATGGCCATTTCGACGGCGCTTGGTTCATGAATCGGATTTTTAATCCAAAGAGGCAAGATTCGCACTTGACCCGACACGCATCCGAGCCTAGTTAAGCCCCCGATGGGCCGGTAGCTCAGTTGGTAGAGCAACTGACTTTTAATCAGTAGGTCCCGGGTTCGGATCCCGGCCGGCTCACCATTAAATTCAAAGGCTTAGATGGAAACGTCTAGGCCTTTAATTTTGCCTGAGACATATTCCGACGCATTTTCATAAGTTGGTGGAATAGCTGTTGTTGGCGGGGCCGCGATAAAACTTCGGTAGAACCCATTTGGATGGCGCGGGCGTATAGATAGAACGCGTCGGATTCCGTTAGTAGTCGACGAATTTGAACGCGGCGCCACAAGACTGATTTCTCGTGAAGACCCGCCAGTGTCTCGTCGGATTTGTATTTCAGCAAGATCGGCGCGGAAAGTTTCGCTGCCTTATGGATGCTGGTATCTTCGACATCATTGAAATTCCGGTCCACCCAGTATGCCAGATCGATGGGATCAGTTGAGTGGTTTGGTTTACCGCGCATTTGTTTGACGAGGTAGTTTTCAGCGGATCCCACTTCGAATTGGGGCTACGGATTGGTCACGCTGAACCATTATTCGCTGCGGTCCGCCGAGAGCTATCTGGTTAAGCGGTTCCGTGGCCGCGTGAATCATGTAGATAGGGACCAGGGGCTAAATTACTGGTTTCGTATGAATAATAATGGGACCGAAGATCGCTCTATTCTGAATAAAATTCCGCGTGCGAAGCTGGAATTTGACAAGCTTATGTTGGACCCAGATATACTTGCGATGCACGAACGCACCGTGATCGCGCACAAAGTTCGCGTTCAGTCCTTACTACAAAGTCCAGACTACAAAGCGCTGTTTGACGAAGTTACGGGCGAGCGATTGAATGCATTGGCGCGGATGAACCATCACTTCGGGTCACAGGTATTTGAGGATGGGCCGGACGCTATCTCGACGGATTTCCATAACGAGAACACAACATATGAGGACGCGCCACCAGATGTGCCGGCGGACCCAAGCCCGCCGGTGAAACCATACTTTTCCTAGTGCCGGAAGTGTCGCATTCCGGTGAATACCATTGCCAACCCGGCCTCGTCTGCGGCAGCAATCACTTCGGCGTCGCGCATTGAACCACCGGGCTGGATGACTGCGGTCGCCCCAGCTTCGGCGGCTGTTATCAAGCCGTCGGCGAACGGGAAGAACGCGTCAGAGGCCACAACAGAACCGACTGTTGGTGCTTCGGACAATCCTAGTACCTCGGCCATGTCTTGTGCTTTGCGCGCGGCGATGCGGGTGGAATCGACACGGCTCATCTGACCTGCACCAATCCCGACGGTTGCACCGTCTTTCACATATACAATGGCGTTGGATTTGACGTGCTTGGCGACGCGCCACGCGAACATCAAGTCGGCGAGTTCTGCGTCCGTGGGCGCACGCTTCGTAACCACTTTCAAATCATCCATAGAGACAAAACCGTTGTCCCGGTCCTGCACCAAATACCCGCCCGTAACTTTACGCCACGTGCGGCCGCCCTCGCGAACATCCGGCAAACCTCCGGTAGTGAGCAACCGCAAATTCTTCTTTCTTTCAAAAATACTCATAGCTTCGTCTGTCACACTCGGTGCGATCACGACTTCAGTGAAAATCTTCGAAATTTCGGTGGCTGTAGCCGCGTCCAACGTTTGGTTCAACGCGATGATGCCGCCGAAAGGGGATACGTTATCGCAGTTGAATGCGTTCTGATAAGCCTCGGTCATTGTTGCGCCACGGGCCACGCCGCAAGGGTTGGCGTGCTTGATAATGGCACAGGCTGGGCCGTCTGCTGGGTCAAATTCGGCGACCAGTTCGATGGCGGCGTCGGTGTCGTTGATGTTGTTGTAGGACAGCTCTTTGCCTTGATGCTGAGTGGCTGTGGCCACGCCCGGGCGGTCTGAACCGTCAACGTAGAAAGCTGCCGACTGATGCGGGTTTTCACCATAACGCAAGGTCTGCGACAGGGTTCCGGCAATCGCGCGACGGCGCGGTGTCGGGCGGTTGATTGCGTCGGCCATCCATGTGGAAACGGCAGCGTCATAGGCCGCGGTACGGGCGTAGGCGATCTGCGCCAATTTCTTGCGGAATTTGGCGCAGGTGGCGCCGCCCTCGTGGTTTTCCAGTTCCCAGATGATGTCTTTATAGTCTTCGGTGTCCACTACAACCGTTACGAACCCGTGGTTCTTGGCGGCGGCGCGGATCATCGCGGGACCACCGATGTCGATGTTTTCAACGCAGGTGTCGTAGTCTGCACCAGCAGCGACGGTTGCTTCGAACGGGTACAAATTAACGATCAGCAGGTCGATTGCGCCGATGCCGTGTTCTTTCATGGCCGCGATGTGACCTTCATCGTCTCGCAGTGCCAACAGGCCGCCGTGCACCATCGGGTGCAGGGTTTTTACGCGACCGTCCATCATTTCTGGGAAGTTCGTGATTTCAGATACGTCCGTAACGGCGAACCCCGCATCGCGGATGGCTTTGGCCGTGCCGCCTGTGGACAGCAGCTCTATGCCTTTGGCGTTCAGAACTTTGACCAGTTCGATCAATCCCGTTTTGTCAGAAACGGAGAG
>JAGLUD010000154.1 GCA_023134935.1 Paracoccaceae bacterium
AGGTGATGCGGTCCGAATAGTCCAAAACGCGGCTACTTACCACGATCTGTTTTGTCGCGCGTGGTTTGTGGCGCCATTGATCCAGAAATACCGAGCTTTCCAGCGTTAGCAGGCCACCTTCATGACGGAAAACCCAGACCTCTTTGTTGGGCAATTGCAGGGCTACGGATTTGTTGTCTTCGGACAGTTTAGTTTTGACGTCAGGGTGCAAGTGGAAATGCGCGGCGTAGGTTGCGCCAAGGCTGGGCACGGCTGCGATGGCATTTTTGAATGTCTTGCGGTCTTTTTCGGTCGTTGCAGTCAGGCTGTCTTGCCCGCGAAATTCCCGCCCGTCGGGGCTTAGGTATATGCGGCGTTGATGTATCAGGCCGTAATCTGCGGCGTACCCATCGTGTGTTGCCAGCAGCCAGTTGCCCTGTTGGTCGGCCTTACGACTGCGGGTGACGTTCGCTGGCGTGTCCAAAAGGCGCTCGCCGAACGTTTTGCTGACGACACCTGAAGGGGCTATGCGCGACGACGAGATTTTTTCGATGGCGACGGTGTTGTGTGAAATTGTGCCGCGGCATCTGCGTTCCCAGGCGGCGCTGAATTTTTGCCCTGCACCGCAATTGACAACGATGGGGTGACGGCCCGAGGACATCTCGAACGCTAACGTACTGGCGTGGGCGTGGTGTGAAACCGGCAGGGCTGGCGGGGCAGCGCAATCTACCAGTAATGTGATGCGGGCGGCGGTCAGGCGGTCGTAGCCCATGGCCAGCTCGCCGATGCGGCTTGTGCGGATGCGACTGTCGGACAGAACTTGGTCAAGTTGCCCTTCGCGGCCACGCCCGCCGCCGTGGAAACGTGTTAGGTTGCCGTCGCCCAAGCGCAGGCCTCGCAACGTTGGTGCGATGCGTTCCAAGGCTTCTACTAGACGGTCGTCAGGCTTTACGTCAGCGTCTTCCAGCGTGCGGTAAACCCATGTGAGGAGAGTGAAAATCTCCATCAACTCTTCTGGATTACGCGTCGGGATGCCACCGTTTTCGCCGATGTGGCGGGCACACTCGGCGCCGATTGCCTTGTTGGCGGATTTCAGGGATTTCTCACGACCATTGAACGAGACACCTGCGAATACCAACCCAGCCAGTGCTTCTAGTCGCGGTTGGCCAGCGGGTTCTTGGCGCCAAGTTCTACCCAAGTAGCTCAACTGCCGTGCAAGCGAGCGCAGTACGGCAAGCGCGTGGGTTTTTTTAAGGTCGAGGAACAAGAACCGCGCGTGAGCACAAATTCTAAGTACGCGACTGCCGGTCATGGCAGGCGTCCAGCCATCACCCTTGCCTGCACCATAACGTGTGATCCAGTCCATGGTCCACGCTTGGGCCAGATGTCTGGATTCAGCGTCGCCAACGGCGGCGAGGTCATCCAGCCATAAGAACCCGTGCATTTCAGCGGTGAAATCGGGTGTTGGCGAGTTAATCGACCAGATGGATTTGGTCGAGGCTTCAATCAAATCGCCAGCGAAGTAAAACTGTCCTTCGGTTAGTTGTTGACCGACTTCGAACGCGCCGATTGTGCGAGGCTCGGGGAAATGGTCGAACTGTGTCGGGACGTTTCTGGCTTTGGCCCGTCGCGCGCGCATACGGTTCCACATGGCCGAGTTGGCACGGTCTAGGCGCGTTAGGCTCGCGCGGAATTTCCAGAATGTGTCGGACATGATGTTTGGCTCTTTAAGGTGCTTTTAGGTTTTACTATTTGTTAAGGCGGCTTGTCACTCGGTCAAATCCGCTTTCTCTATGATGGTGGCGTAAAAACCGTCCATACCACCGCGTTCCGCCCAGAAATCGGGGCGCAGGCGCAGACCGCCGTCTTCGCTCATCCATTCGGCAGGAAGGTCGGGCAGGTTGGTGTTGGCTGGCAGCTGTTTAGCATTGTCGTGGTTCTGCAGGAACTTTGTGATCTGCTCTTCGCCTTCGGAAGGTAGCAGAGAACAGGTGCAGTATACGATTTTTCCGCCCGGTTTCAGCCAGTCAAAGGCGCGTGACAGTAGTTTCTGTTGAAGGCGTAGGAGTGGCTTCAGGTCGCCGTCTTTGCCAAACGGCAGATCAGGGTGGCGACGGATAGTGCCGGTGGCGGAGCAAGGAGCGTCCAACAGGATCATATCGACAGGCTTATCAGGCGCCCAACGAACGATGTCCGAGGCGATAACCTTGGCCGTCAGTTTCGTGCGCTTTAGGTTTTCGGAGACCCGCACAAGGCGGTCTTTGGAGATATCCACGGCGATGACTTCAGCGCCACCAGCAGCCAGCTGCATGGTTTTACCGCCGGGCGCGGCGCACAAGTCCAGCACGCGCATGCCTTTAACACTGCCCAGCAATTGCACGGGCATGGCGGCGGCGGCGTCTTGCACCCACCAGAGGCCTTCATCGAATCCGGCCATCGTGGAAACTTGTCCGGGCTTTTGTAGGCGCAGGCTGCCAGTCGGCAAGATTTCAGCATCCAGTTCTTTCGCGAGTTTTTCAGCATCCGCCGATTTACGCAGTGTTAGATCCAGCGGCGCACCTTTGGCATGTGCGGCCTCGATCCCTTGCAGGGCTTCTTCGCCGTAAGCGCGCTCGATCGGTTTGCCCATCCATGCGGGTAATTCTTGGGGGTCCATTTCCGCCCAGATTTCCGGCCCGTGTTCGGCCACGCGTCGCGCAACGGCGTTCGTCAGGCCCGACAGGTGCTGCAACTTGCGGCTTTCGCGCACCAGACGCACGGCGGCATCAACGGCGGCGTGAGGGGCGACGCCATCCACTAGCATTTCGTTTGCGCAAAGGCGCAAAGCGTTGCGGACTTTTAGCGGTGGGGATTTGTTTAGGAACTGGTCCAGAACGACATCCAATGGTGCGAGGTTGCGAAGCGTGGATAGTGCCAAGGATTGTGCCCGTGCGCGTGCGCTGGGTGGCAGATCCTTTAGGGGGCCGTCTTTTGCGTCGATCAGCTCGGATATCATCGTTCCGTCGTGTAATACGCCATGCAAAAGTTGCGCTGCGGCGCTGCGGGCTGGCATGCCGGGGGCGCTCATGAACGGGCCAATTGGTTATACATTTCGGTTTTCCTTGCGGTCGGATATCTGGATTGGTTAAACAGCGTATATGACAGACAAGCACACAGAGAAAGAGGCGCGTATCGCCCAAGC